>CAYSYL010000041.1:0-12530 GCA_964435355.1 uncultured Candidatus Peribacteria bacterium
GCAAAAAGAGCCCACTTCTTCAGATCGTGAAAAAATGAAAAAAGAGCCGGAGCAATGGAAGCATAAACCGATGATAAGCATCGTGATGCCCGTGTACAATGTAGAAGAAAAGTGGCTCAAAAAAGCCATCGATTCAGTTTTGGCCCAAACCTATGCAAAGTGGGAGGTATGTATATGTGATGACGCTTCGACCGCCTTGCATATTCAACCACTTCTAAAAAAATATGCACAAAAAGATAGTCGAATAAAAATTACCTTTAGGACTCAAAATGGAGGCATCGTCGCGGCATCGAACGAGGCGTTGAAAATGGCAAAAGGCGAATTCGTCGGGCTGTTGGATAATGATGATGAATTAAGCCCCGATGCTTTGTATGAAGTGGTGAAAACATTACAGGAACAAAATTACGATCTTATCTATAGTGATGAAGATAAACTTGAAATGGGCGGAAAAAGAACCGAACCATTCTTTAAGCCGGACTGGTCCCCCGATCTTCTTATGTCAATAAACTATATTTCTCATTTCGGAGTATATCGTAATGAAATAGTGAAAAAAATTGGAGGATTCCGTTCAGGCTTTGACGGAAGTCAGGATTACGATCTTGTTCTGAGGTTTACGGAAAAGACCAATAAAATAAAACATATTCCTAAAATTTTATACCACTGGCGCAAAATTCCTGGCTCAACGGCAGCAATTGTTGAAGCCAAGCCGTATGCTTTTGAAGCGGCAAAAAAAGCTCTTGTAGAAGCTCTTCGTAGAAGGGGTGAAGAAGGCCAGGTTACCGATGGAATATGGAAAGGCTCCTACAGAGTGCAAAGGGCGCTAAAAAAAACACCGCTCGTGAGCATTATCATACCCTTCAAAGATAAAGCTGAAATATTAAAAGTTTGTCTCGAAAGCATTTTCACAAAAACAACCTATCAAAACTATGAAATTCTTTTAGTAAATAACAGAAGTACCGAAATAGAAACGGCCAGCTACCTCGAGACTCTCAAAAACCGCGATAAAGTTAAAATCTTTTCGTATGACGCGCCGTTTAATTTCGCTGCAATCAATAATTTTGCTGTGGAAAAAGCAGAAGGTGAAATGATAATCATGCTCAATAACGATACGGAAGTTATATCACCGGATTGGATCGAAAACATGCTCGAACACGCTCAAAGAAAAGAGGTGGGAATAGTCGGGGCCAAACTCATCTATCCGAACAATACCGTGCAGCATGCGGGAGTCTTAATAGGAGTAGGAGGTGTGGCGAACCATGCATTTTCTAGGCAGTCGAAAGATGATCACGGGTATTTTGGGCAAATTAATCTCATAAAAAACTATAGTGCCGTTACAGCCGCTTGCGCCATGATTCGAAAAGAATTGTATCAAGAAATGAAAGGCCTGGATGAAGGAAATCTTGCCGTATCATTTAACGACGTAGACCTATGCCTTCGCTTGCGGGAAGCTGGCTATTTCGTTGTTTACACCCCGTATGCTCAGTTATACCACTATGAGTCACTCAGTCGCGGATATACCGTAAATATGAAAGAAAATGGATATATGGAAAAAAGACATCAAAAAATAATTCACGAGGGCGATCCTTACTACAATACCAATCTTTCGGCCGAGAGATTTGATTTCAGTTTGAAGATTCAGGATAAAGTTCAATAATCATATTGGTTTTCATAAGTCGGACTATTGTTTGTCTCGAAATAGCATCAAACTCATCCCATGCTGTTATTTTCAAAAGAGCATCGGCATTTTTTATTGCCCCTCTGGCCGTTGAAGCATAGCGAATTTTCCGGCCAAAAATTTTCTTAATAGCAGGGATAGCGGCAGGATCATAAAGAGTCACTCGTGCTTTTTCCTTTACAAGAAAATCAAGAATAGCAAGAGAGGGAGCCGAGCGAATATCGTCAGTCCCCGGTTTAAAGGCACCACCCCAAAAAGCAATATTTTTATTTTGCAGTGATCCTATTCGCTCTTGTATCAAATGAATAAAACGCTGCGGTTGATTTTTATTAACAGCAGAAGTGGCTTCCAAAATTTTGAAATGAATGCCATATTTTTTTCCTTGCTCAATAAGAGAATCAGTATCTTTAGGCAAACAGGATCCGCCATATCCGATGCCGGCCTTCAAAAAATCGCTACCGATTCGCTTATCCAATCCGATGCCTCGGCGTATATCACCGATATTTCCTCCTGCCGAATCTGAAAAATGAGCCATTTCATTGATAAATGAAATCTTGGTGGCTAAAAAAGCGTTGGAAGCATATTTAATAATTTCGGCACTCGTAATATCCGTAAAAAGAAAAGGGATTTTTTTTTCCCACAAAGATGCATATAAAATTTTCATCATTCTTCGTGCCGTCTCGACAGATCCTACGAGGTTCTCCATGCCGATCACTACCCGGTCCGGCTTCATGAAATCTTCAAGCGCCGATCCTTCCCGAATAAACTCAGGTTTGTAAAGAAAATGGTAATTAAAAGGTTTTTTTTGAGCTTTGCGGATAGTATCCATAACGGCCAGGTGCCCTCCGATAGGAAGCGTCGATTTATTAATAAAAATTTTATCATTTACTCCATATCGACCAAAACTCCGTGCTACCTGGCGAACGCTTCTCATATCGACCGTCCCGTTTTTTAATAACGGTGTGCCGGTAGCACAGACAACGACTTCGCTCGAAGAAATAGATGTTTTAGAATCAAGGGAAAAGCGTAATCGTCCAGTTTTTTTCATATCGGATAAAAGTTTTTTAAGACCAGGTTCATAAAAAGGAAGATCTCCTTTTTGTAAAAGCAAAATCCGCTCTACATCATTATCAACCCCTATGACCCTATGCCCCATCAATGCAAAACAGCCGGCAGCCGCAAGCCCGACATATCCACAGCCAAAGATCGCGATATTCATATGTCTAGGTGTTCTTAAAATATTCAATCGTTTTTTTAAGACCCATCTCCAGGTCCCATTGGGGCGCAAATCCGAAAGTAGACATGGCCAACTGAATATCAGGCCGTCGGCGAAGAGGATCATCCGGAGAAAGGGGATGAAAATGAAGGCGGCTGGAAGATCCGGTTATTTCAAGAATTTTTTTTGCCAATGACAAGATGGAAATTTCCTCCGGATTCCCGATATTAACCGGACCAGTAAACTCTGGAGGGGTTCCCATGAGAGCCATCAAACCATCCACCATATCTTCAATATAACAAAAAGAACGGGTTTGAAGCCCATCACCACTCACAGATAAGGGTTCATCACGAAGAGCATGAGATAAAAATTCCGGAATCACCCGCCCATCATGTCGTCGCATGCGGGGGCCATATGTATTGAAAATTCTCACAATTTTTAAAGGAAATTGAAAATGTTTCCAATAGTTCATCGATAAACTTTCCGAAAATCGCTTCCCTTCATCATAGCAACTCCGTTCGCCGATGGGATTCACATTCCCAAAATAACTCTCTTTTTGAGGATGTTCCTTTGGATCCCCGTATATCTCGGAAGTGGAAGCGAGAAGAAAACGGGCATCCTGTCGAACGGCAAGTTCCAACATGTTTTTAGTGCCGGCAGCGCACGTCCACAAGGTTTGAAGCGGAATCTCTTTATAGTCAACGGGCGACGCGGGACATGCCAGATGATAAATCTGATCAATTTTTCCAACGCGATCCGGATTAAAACGAATATCATCATGTCGAACCGCCTCATGGTGAAGAGGAAGTGTAACGTCATGTTCAATCAAATGGAAAAGCGGATTATCCTTAAAATTCGATAAATTTTTCAAACTTCCGGTAACGAAATTATCGACACAAAAAACTTCATGTCCTTCCTTGAGGAGACGTTCACATAAATGACTCCCGATAAAACCGGCTCCTCCGGTCACTACAATTCGCATAGAAGAAATAAAACAAGCGTCCGTATGACATCATATTTCAAATAAAAAAACAAATGAGCTTCGATTTTGAATCCATCTGCAAAACAAAACCAATAAAATGGTATCGGTACAATGAAATCGCAGACGTGAGCCTCTAAAAACATTTTTCACAAGACTCCTTACTACAGTCTTCATTTTATCAATAAGCCATCATGAAGCTTTGGCAGGGGTTGCGCAGGAGGACATCCGACAGAAGCCGCCTTATGAATAACTCTACGAAAGTGGTCAAGATGGGTATCAATAATTTCAGCAATTTTTTCGAGATCTTCTGCATTCGAAACGCGCCAATCAGCTATAAGCATCTCTCTCATTTCATCGGAAGCATCGGGAAAGGAAGGAGGAGGGGTAGCAGGCGTAAGATATTTTGCTGCATTATTACAGCGGTTAATAGCGACAGTAACTTGTTCCGAAATAGAAATGAGGAGTGTGCAAACTGGCTCAGTAGACGCTTTTACAGGATAACCATACTTTACGCGATAAAACTCTCTATCAAACTGATCAATCGTTGGCCCTATTGGACTATAAGCCTCTCTACAATCGCTTATGACGGCTTGTATTGCTGCCAATTGAAGCTGATCTTTGGAAAGGTTAATCCCTTCTGGTGAAGATGAATTTTCTACATCAATTTGGACTAATGCTTCCTGTGGGGCTGGAACAGGAGCTCCACAGCCAAGAGAAGTAGCAAGAAAAGCGGACGTTAAAAGAGCCGAAGGTGTACGCATAGTAAATAATTAAAATATAGCAAGGCTTATAGTAGTCAAAATCCGCTTATATAAAAGGAAAAAGAGATGAAATGCGTTGTCGAAATTCGTCAACTTTTTGCTCAGATAACGACTGGTTAAATTAAAACTGAAAAAGCTTTGCCCCTTGATGATGCTAAGGATATTTCACTCCATGATATTCAAAACTTTAGGTACGCAGAGAGACGACACGGTAAACTTGAGCTATATTATGAAAATTGGTGATGAAAGTATGAAAGTTATTCTTGATTTTCAGAAGCATCTAAAGCTTTTTCCCTTGCTTCAAGATCCCTTCTCTCAGCAAGGCGATTGTTGGCTTCTTTGCCTCAGCATCAGCCTTCGGAACAGCGTATGTCAATCTTTTACTTTTCTCCACGTTCCTTTTTTTCCATTCCCGAAAATAATGATAGACCGTTTTCAATCATTTTCCACTGCTCATCCGTGAGATCGGTTGGATACTACCGCCTCTTGCATCTAATTCCTGTTCCCAGGGATATGCTCCGTTTATGGACACACCTGTTTCGTGTGGTTCGATACTTTGCAGATCTATCCCTGATCGTAGCTGAACAATGAAGTTGTTTGAAAACGGAAAAACTTTTTCCTCGGTACAGTCTCTCCCCGTATTACCCGTCTCTTCCAGCAATCTCACGGTAAAAGGAATATCAGGAGATCTCAAGTCGCTCATTCTTCGCAATTGTGGAGCCGAATGGCTATGCCAGCTAAATCTTGAAACATAAGATTTGTTCGTTTCATAGCTCTCACCACCACCAATTCTGTCAGACTTTTCTGAAAATGCCAGATTACTTTGGCATCCAGTAGCCCCATTTCGTTCTAATGCATAACAGATAGCCCCTCCATTCAGACACAATATGTCAGGAGTAAGATCAACACCTGGTGGCATCCAGGAATTAACAACCAGATCAAACATTGGTGGTAGTTTCACTACTAAGCCATAGATTTCCTGGGTGACACACTCTACTTCATGATTAAATTGTTGTCTGTATTTCTGAATATAAGTGGGCCCATCAATTATTTCAGCATCTTCGGAATCGGGATCATCATATTCGGATTTAGTCTCAAAAATATTCAAAAAATCGCTGTAAGAATTAAACATATTTTCATCCAAACTGATACCAAAATCCTCCTTCAGGACACGGCAATGGATTTTTATTTTTTCAAGTTTTTGTGGATCAGATAAACTTATGTCAGCATATATTTTTTCCAGATAAGCTTCTAACTCTTTTGTTTTTCTTTCACCCTCCTCAATCAATTGTTTTCTTGAGTCTAAGAGATTTTTTATTTCAGGCATATCCTGATAACGACGGGCAACGTATGTATCGATGGGTTCTGGTACAAACGTTAGCGCTTCATCATTCTGATGGAAAGCCTGGGCCTGCGCTATGACATCTTTATCTGGATCCACAGTAATTACATGAACATTCATTCCATTCTCACGCCCTAAATCCACAAGCAGTCTGCCAAGGGTTCCGTTAGAACCACCGACATCAACAATGCATATCGGATCTGATGCGGAAATTGAGCCCTTCTCTATACGGGTGGCATGCACCTGTTTGGCCACCGATAGCATCCTGCCAATTTCAGCCTTATGTGGTATAAATTGCATGGGCCAACGGCCTTTTATGAATTGTTCTAAACTCTTCACGGAATAAATATCAACAAACGAAAGTGTGTATTTCAATTCTTTCCTTTCCTCGTGATTTTCCAGTGTATCAAGTAATTTCAGTAATTCTTGATACCTCATGGCAAACTCTCCCTCAGGCAAATTTTCAAGAGCTTTCAGCAGGAAATTTACACGGTGGATTATTTCTTTTCTCAATCGTAAACTCTCTCGAGCAGAAGCGATTCGTCTTTCCACCTCTTTGTCTATTGAATCAAATTTGATGGCAGGAGAAAAAAGCGTGTCTTCAGCTTGTCGTCGAACATGATCTCTTATTGCCTTATCATCTCCTAAATCAGTAGAGCGAGATATCTGCTCTTTTCTTCCGACAGAAAGTACCAAAGCTTTTTGTAATTCTAATGAGCGCATTATACCACAAAATTACTTAGATTACGAAGGTGCAATTTATGTATTTTTAAACGATACTTCATTATTTTTATCAGATGGACCTTGGCATCTTTAGCTCTCTTTTTAGGAGAAGGTTTGAAAAATATATATTTCTTTGGCATATTTTTTCACTAAAAAATTACTATCTCTTTATTTTTTTCCAACTGAGACGGCTCCAGGTCCTCTGAAAAAGGAATTCTCCTTTCACCTGACTTTTCAAAATCATTATTTCTGTAGTAAAAGTATATTAAAAACATTAAAACTAGTTTACTACAATTTGCAAAATAGTCAAGTTTTTTACTCCAAAGAATGCGTTATACTTTCGCAGGCAACTGATAGCTTAACGACCATCAAAATGACTCCCCACATTACTTTCATCATCATCAATTACAACACCAAACACCTCCTCAAGAGCTGTATAGAAAGTCTGTTAGCCCAAACCTGGCCGAATAAAGAGGTGGTGTGCATCGATAACAACTCTCCCGACAACTCCTGCCAATACGTCATTGAAAATTTCCCTCAAGTGACAGCTGTCTGCAACAAAGATAACATTGGATATTCCCCGGCGGGAAACCAGGGAATAAAAATGGCAAAGGGGGAGTATGTCATGTTACTAAATCCCGACATCATTTTTGAAAAAGATTACGTCGAACAATGTTTGAAAAAAATGGAAGAAGATAAAAAAATTGCAGCTATTTGCGGAAAAACCTATAAATACGATTTTCAAAACAACAAGTCGACAAAATTCATCGATACAGCCGGCCTTTTTTGTTATCGCAACAGGCGAGTCATCGATAATGGCCAGGGGTTGGAAGATAAAGGGCAATTCGACCAGGAACAACAGGTATTCGGAATTTCAGGAGCGTGCCCTATTTATAGAAA
Source organism: uncultured Candidatus Peribacteria bacterium (assembly GCA_964435355.1). Lineage (GTDB taxonomy): Bacteria > Patescibacteriota > Gracilibacteria > UBA1369 > UBA1369 > CAYSYL01. The sequence continues at coordinate 7,600 of CAYSYL010000041.1, forward strand.
AGCGGCATTGGAAGATGTAAAAATTGATGGCGAATATCTGGACAACGATTTTTTTATGTATAAAGAAGATGTCGATATTTCCTGGCGTTTCCTCCTGTTCGGATGGAAATCTTACTACTATCCGAAAGCAGTGGCCTATCACGGACGTGGAACAGGAGTATTACCCCGCTTCACCAATTGGGAAGTTTTCAAAAACCGCAGTAAACTCAATGCCTTTCAAAAACATTACTCTTACAAAAATCAGCGTCTCATGCAGATAAAAAATGAACTTCCCATGAGTTTTTTGCGAGACTTTTTCCCCATAATTTTTAAAGAATTTTTAATCTTGGGCTATATGATATTCAAGGAACCCTTCCTTTGGAAATCATGGATTCTTATGCTCAAGCAAATGCCGGCCGCATTGAAAAAACGTCGTTACATTATGAAGCATAAAAGAGTGAAAAGCTGGAGAGAGGTGACCCCATGGGTTTCAGGCACGCAATCAGAATATTTGCTCTTAGATCGCGGCCTAAAAAAGTGAACTCTCTATTTCCCGCCCCGTGAAAATTCCTTCCCTCAGTGAACTGAAAAATACGGATTTCTCCATGCTCCTTGAGCCAGAAATTCAAAAAGAAATAGTTGAAAGAAGTATGGCTTCCCTGTTGACAAGTCGTCTTTTGGACATTTTTTTTGCCGTAACTATATTGATACTCTTTGCCCCTCTATGGATAGTCATGACACTGCTTATTCGTATTGATTCAAAAGGACCGGTTATTTTTAAACAACAACGCGTGGGAAAAGACGGTAAAGTATTTTCACTCTACAAATTTCGCACCATGTATGAATATGCGAAAGAGCAAGAATACGCCCCCACCTCCCCTGACGATCCTCGGATAACGAAAAGAGGGAGGTTTTTGCGGCGAACCAGTTTTGACGAAATTCCGCAATGCATCAATATTTTAAAAGGGGAAATGTCGCTCATAGGGCCTCGTCCGGAAATGGAATTTCTTGTTAAAAAATATACGCCGCTCGAACGAACAAGACTATTGATAAAGCCAGGTCTTACCGGCCTTTGGCAAATATATGGCCGTAAAGACATTCCGCTTTATAATAATATGGAATACGATTTTTTTTATCTCCTCCATAGATCATTATGGTTGGATTTGGTAATCTTAGGCAAAACTATGGGAGTAATAGTGATGGGAAAAGGTGCTTATTAAAAATAAAAATGGCTTTACCAATAAAACAAAAGCGAAAAATATTCATCGATCCACAAGAAAAAAGTCTCTCTATGAGTACCACTTTTGAAAAAATGAAAATGTGGGTTTTGTATGGATTCGTCATAAGTATGCCTACTCTTTTCATTCCGTCATTTGCGAGCGTTTTTGCCATGCCGAAATTGATAGTACTGCGAATGGCAACATGGCTAATGGCACTTTTATACGGCTATAAAGTTTTTATCGAATCAAAAGTGTCGTATAGAAAAAATTGGATCAATGCCGTATGGCTCACCTATGCCTTGGTAGGCATCCTGACAACAATACTAAGCATAGCTCCATTAACCAGTATTTTTGGAGCGGCAGGACGATTCATGGGACTTGTAACGCTACTCCATGGGATTGCATTATCTTTCTTTGTCATGAATGCCTCCCTCACACAAAAAAACATTCAAAATCTTTTAACTGTGAGTTTCTTGGTTGCCACATTATTGGCCATTTTTGGAATGATGCAGTACGCCAATATCGGGGCAGAACTCTTCCAGTGGAATCAAAACCCATCCGAAAGAATATTCGCTACATTAGGGCATCCCAATCATTTTGGAGCTTATCTGGGAATACATATGGTAATAGGTTTTTGCTTCCTTTTTAATCCTCAAAAAAAATGGAAGCGATGGCTTCTTGCCATGGGGCTTTGTATTCAGGCAGGAGCACTCTTCTTGACGGGAAGTCGAGGTGCCATGGGAGCTGTCATAATTGGTGTAATAACATCAGTGTACGGGATAATTCCACAGGACTTTTGGAGGAGAAAAATGAAAAAAATACTTATCGTCTTCATAAGTCTTGTGGTAGCGGGAGGTATCATTGTTGCTGTTTTTAATGAGGATATACAAAATATTCCACTGATCAAAAGGAGCATACAAACCATTGAAACATGGCAAAAAGGTTTCTTGCCCGATCGACTGAGCTGGTGGCTCAGTTCTGTCGAAATGGTAAAGCGAAAACCGTTATTTGGCTATGGACTTTCCACTTATCGGGAGGCCTTTAACCAATTCCGGCGGCTTGATTATCAAATAGGAGACGGAAATGAAAATATAATAACTCCTGAAGCGGCTCATAATGAATACCTTACCATTGCCGCCACGCAGGGAATAGTAGGACTGGGAACTTTCTTAGCGCTCGTAGTAATGGTACTTGGAACTCTTTCGAAAAGTGAAAAACGAGAAAAGGAGAATAATAAGGTTCTAAGGATGGCCCTTCGAGGAGCATTGATAGTTCAATTAACACAAATTTTTATAAGTTTTAGTGTAATTCCTACGTTCGCTTTTATGTGTCTCTTTTTCGGGCTAAGTGGAATGGCAGATCAAAAAAAAGTGTCCATAAGAAAAGCCATACCAATAACTTTTAAGTATATTTTTATCGTCATAATATTTATCGTGATTTCATGGTCGGGAATTACAACATGGCGGGAAGCATCAGCTGATTATTACATAGGACAGGCGAAGAAGAGTGCAGGACAAGGAGACAGCAAGACAGCACTCGAAAACTACCAAAGAGGAACGATGCAAAAACCGGAAGAATACGCCTATTTCCAGGATTTTGGCGACTTCGCTTTGCAAACGAGCGGCGATAAAAATTTTTCCGCATCGACTCAGTTAAAACTGTTGCAATTGGCAAAAAACAGTTATCAAAAAGCCATCAGCATAAATCCTCACCACCCGAGCACATGGTTTAACCTCGGTGGAACATATTGGCAGATATTTTTGATCACAGATGAAGAGTCGTACTATGAAAAAGCAGGAGAATACTTTAAAAAATCCATAGCTCTGGCTCCCAATAACCAACTTTATCCTTATGAGGTCGGAAAAAAATATGTACAAAGGTCCGAGAGTGAAAAAAATAGTGAAAAAAACGAAGAAGCAAAAAAATATTGTCGAATTGCCCTGGAATATTTTGATCAAACTTTAAAAATTCGCACCACTTATAAAGAAACAGAGGAGTTACGAAAAAAGTGTGTTAACATTTTGCTTCATGAAATAAAAAGGCTAGAATAACACCATTAATATTTAACCCAAACATATGACAGAATCACTTTTCGGACGTGTTATCTCAAAAGGTTTACTCGGTGCTGTTATAGGTCTCTTCGGAGGATTGGTGCTCGGTCTTGTTATCGCGATCTTATCGCATCTGACAGCCTACATCGATATGAAACTTTTAGAACAATCATATAGCAGCGCTCCCCCGGTGATGGCATTTGCGACGCTTGGAATGTCTTTTGGAACGATATTCGGAGCTTTTTTTGGCGGAGTTGCCGGATTTAAAGAGAAAAAATAAGTGCCTCTTCCAGCAATTGGAGTAAAACAGTCTAAAAGGAGTTTTGATTCAAAATGATACAAGTTACAAAAATCAAAGCTCCTTTTTCAAAAAAATACCATTTCCAAACCGCCCAGTAGCACCCTTCTCTTGACGAAAAGAAAAAAACTTACCTCGATCGCTCTCCTTTTTTTTATTTCCACCTTCACATTGAGTACAAATACGAGCCAGTTCGATATGCTCGGGTAAAATCCCATGCGCTTGAAGTTGTGCTTGGCTATAACTCCACAAATCGACCCGATTGCACTTATCAATAAAGGGATGGAAAGAAGTGGGAAGCTCTTTTTTAGGATGGGTGAAAAAGGAACAGCATGGTCCGAGGGAAGGTGAAATGGCAACAAGAATGTTTTTGGGATCAACATCAAATTTTTTTTTCATTATTTCAATGGCTTGGCCGGAAATATCTTTCACAAGTCCTTTCCACCCCGCATGAACTATCGAAATAACCTGTTGCACCGGATCGTAAAAAAAGATGGCTTGGCAATCAGCCACTTGCATGAAGAGGAAAACCTCTTTTTTATTGGTTACCAGTCCATCGACCCCGGAAAATCTATCTCTTAAATTTTTATCCGTCGGGTGAAAACGCAAATGCTCTTCATCAATTATTTGAACAATATTACTGTGCGTTTGGTCGGCAGAAAAAAAATAATGTGGATCAATACCTAAATTTTTACTTATAAGTTCTCTATTACGGATAACATTCTCTTCAAGATCACCAATTCCAAAGCGAACATTCAGGCTTTCATAATACCCGTCACCCACGCCTCCCTCGCGGGTGAAAACGGCATGGGTCACCTGCTCAGAAAATTTTTGTAAAAGGTGAAACTGAAAGGCTGGTAACTTTTGAATGAACACTTTTTTCATAACGTTTCTAAGGGTCGTGGCACGCTTATCAGTGCTTAAAACCTATGTCCCCAGATAAAATCCCGACATGCCAGGTTATCCGGGAAAAATATTATAAATACTTGAAAGAAGCATAACGGGCCTTCGGGCCGAGCTGTTCTTCGATACGAAGTAACTGGTTATATTTTGCTATTCGATCACTTCGACATAAAGAGCCGGTTTTAATTTGACCGGTTTCGAGTGCGACCGAAAGGTCGGCGATAATCGAATCTTCTGTTTCCCCGCTTCGATGAGACATAACACAGGTCATGCCAGCTTTTTGCGCCGTGCTCACGGCATCCATAGTTTCACTAAGAGTCCCGATCTGATTTACTTTAATGAGAATTGAATTGCAGGCTTTTAGTTCAATAGCTTTATTCAAACGTTTTACATTAGTCACCAAAAGATCGTCGCCGACCAGTTGAATTTTATTTCCCAAAGTCGAGTGTAAACGTTGCCAACCATCCCAATCATCTTCAG
>CAYSYL010000042.1:0-12438 GCA_964435355.1 uncultured Candidatus Peribacteria bacterium
GGAATTGTAGAGCAATCCTCCCGGCAGAATCGGGATCCTTTTGCCAACATAGCAGCTCTGGTAGCGCATAAAATACTTGAGCTAGAGATGAAAGAAGGAGCTCGCATTGTCGTTCCCGTGACCGGAATTCTGGAAAGAAGTAGAAAATCACCGGGCGATATTAGAGTTTCAACGAAAGGAAAAGTAAGCAATGCCCTCAGCTCTGGACTCAAAGCATTAAAATCAGAAGAAAGAGTAGAGCATGCCATAAAAAAAGCAGTCTCAGTGGGTGATCGGGCAACCTTGGAAAATGCTGCCTTAAAACAAAAAGGAAGAATTGGAGATAGTTCACATACTGAATACTTGGAAAAAATTGCTCGCGCCGGCTATCACGATGCCATAGAGCTTGCCAGAAGACACCCATACACCAGTATCGGAAAGGTTTTAGCCTGGTCTATCCCGGGAATCGAAGAGCATTATGCGGATGTTCTAGCGGTACTCGTCGACATAACAAAATCAGATTTCTCCGCCTGTATGGCTAAATTCAGCTGAACTTCTCCTAAAAGCCTGATTTGTGGTATTATTATAGGATAATTGAATATACATCTGGGCGAGATATTTTGATAAGAGAGAAGTTAATAATACCTAAAATGACAACTCGTGATGACGAAAAAATGAGAACCTCTATAGGTGAAACCCCAAATCTCAATAACGAAAGAGGCCGCCCCTCTTTAGCCCAAACCGTACTTCCAGAAGATACGGCAATAAAAGCGGCAGAAGTCGCAAGAACAGTAACATCAGCGGTTGAAGCCACGGAAAGACTAGTGGTACGGCTTCCGACTATTCGTTTTGCAAAAAAGGATGGGACAGTAGTAGACCTTCCCTTAATCGACAAAATACTCATTGGATCAGATACTCATCTGGACCTTACGCTTCCCCCTAATTCCGATGAAGCGACACCACGGGGAAGTATTGACCGATTCCATGCGGAAATATACTTCGAAAACGGCGAAATATGGGTTAAAAAACCAGAACACGGAATTACTATGAGCATTAGTGATGGCAAAAATTTCGCTAAGGCAAGAGAATTAAACTTTAAAAATCCTCAAAAAATATATGTCGGAGAATTTCTCCATTTAAGTGCCCTTCAGGCAGAAAGCTACACTCCTATTCAAATGATTGAGGGAGTATGGGAGAAACCTCAGGTAGTGCAACAAATGAAAGAGCAGCTTATGAATGCCAGAAAAAAACTTGAAGAAGCCATTCAGGAATATATCCATTATGAAAGAAGATTGAAACTTTACCCGAAAGAGCAAGTCTTAAGAAGAGCATATGAAGCCTTAAAAGGGTTCAAAGAAAAATATGAGTCCCTTCAACGATGTGCGGAAAAAAATAATATTCAAATGAAAGATATCACAGAGGAAGTCGCCAAATACTTAAAAATTAAAAGCGATCAGTTGGTAATTGCCCAGCAAGAGCCAGAAAAAGATGGTACAAAAGATCAGAAAGAGGCCGTTGCCGAATCTCCCACCCGAATATTTCCAGTACTTGTTCTCAAGCGACATACACCCAATGGTTTACAAACCGTTACGAGTTTTCCCTTGTTATTAACCGGCTACCCATATTTCATCGGGACAAGCATTCGAGCTTTTAACCAATTTGCGCTCACGGGACCTCAACTTGAATTAGAAGCCCCAGAGCAAGAAGAACAAAAAAACCGGAGTTTATGGCAAAAATTGAATATAAAAACAGTGGAAGAATCAGCATCAAAGGTCTCGGCAAAACATTCACCCCAAAAGCTTCAATCCAATTTAATCAGGAGGAGCGGGAAGTAATAGTAATCCCGGGCCATTCCCAACCTCTAAAACAGGAAGTATCCATCGAATTGGATGGTGGTTTCATTCTTTCACTGGAAGAATCAAGAGATTATAGTCATCGGGATCTAGTAGAAGGAAACGAAACGGAAGAAAGTCCTTTTCGAGTGCATATTCGTGAACTTATTGAAGAACTATTTGAACATGAGGATGTAACAGCTGAAGAAACAAAAAAAGTGTATACTCATATCCAAAATCTTTGTGAAGAATACAAAGAGGAGGAACCAGCACTCATAGATGAAGTAAAATCAAAAATAGCCTATCAGGCGAAAGAGCTCTATGCTCAGAAAATAAAAAGTTGGGATAAATCAGCTCCAAGAGCTGACGCCCATTATCTTCTCACACTCAGCATTTTAATAAAAGATGAAACTAGGTTCCTGGCAGGATTCCTTAATCGCCAGCAATTCAGCGCGACGGGATTCAGCCAAAGCGAAACAACGTACCCGCCTTTATTTTTAAAAGATCTTGAAGCAGAGGTGAGAAAAAGAGTTGAATCGTATGCCACCCAAGAACATCAGTGGGCCGCCTTGGAGTTAGCTCGCCTTAAAGAGTACGGCTTGGTAGAAATTCATGCACCGTATGTTCTAAAAGCCTTCAGTGGCAACGATGCTCATTATCAGCGAATGGTAAATACTATCCATCGACGTGAAAAATTGCGACTCCTTGCTACAACGGCTGTGGCAGGAATTGAAGGCGAAAGTATTATGCACTTAAAAAACGAATGTGGAGATGAGCCAATAGAAAACTATGTAAGTGACGAGGAAATAAAAATTATCAATGCTCTTCAGGGAGCTGAAATTGATCGCGAAATAGTCAAAAACTACAGCAAAGTGAAACACTACCTTGCCATAAAAGCGATTCAGGCAGCCAAGCGACTTCTTCATGCCTCCCTGAGAAATCCAACGAAAGAAAACAATGAAGAAGCAAAAAGAAACATAGAGCTGCTCATTACTAATAAAATGCTCTCCTATGCCGACATCGTCCAGGCTGACCTCAATACCCCCGATAAAGTCGATGGATATCTCAAAAGCATTCACTAATCTCGAGGAAAGGCTCTAAAAAGATCTTTAGAACCAAGCCTCTTTGATATATTACCTCAGGATTATTGACCCTATTCGTGATGTCCATGTTCACTATTTCCTTCCCCTGATTTTTCAGACGGAAAATGGCCACCCACGCTAATGCCTATGTTGCAGCCAGGACCTTTTTCCTCTCCAAACCATTGTCCGCAGTTGACACCAAGGCCCGCTGAAAACGGCTGAAGTTCTAAATCCGCTCCAATGCCTCCCAAAACGGCATAGTCAGGTGCATATTGAAGTTCAGCTCTTAATGCCAGATTATCAAAAAAGTGTCTTTTTACACCTATCCCCCAATTCACCGTGGAGGTCTGCCCCCCAAATAGCAGATCGGTAAACATTTCTGCTGTGAAATTTTGGAATGGTTCATACTCAAACTGTCCATGAATCATGTTTTGATCATGTCTTTCAGGGTCGGCAATATCTCGTAATCCAAGTCCTACTCCTATTTTTGCATCATTGTTCAATTTCCACGTTAGGCCAATCCTTGCATCTAAACGTTCATAGCTCCCCTCTTTAAAAAAGCTCGTATGAAACGTCGGGGCGAAACCGTGGAGGGGGGAGCCGTAAATCCTAAAAAATATTTCTGCTCGAATCCTTTAAAAGCAAATCCTCTCTCTCCAGAAGTAGTTTCTTCGGTTTGAGGCTTATGATTCCCTTCTTGAGCCATTGCTGTGGCAGGCGCTACTATTATCCCAGCCGCTGCCAAGGCAAGCATCCTAAGGGTAGATGACATGGATAGGTTTGTGTGCGTTCCTCGTAAAGTAACTCCCCCCACAGGCGTAGCTTCAGATTTATCGGAAAGAGTGTTGCGGTCAAGGTCATGGGTACTCATATATAGCTTGTTTAACAAAATAAAATTGAGAAATATTATAGATTCATATTCCAAAAAGTCAATACTCTAAACAATCACACAAAAAGTCTCATATGCGTAATACAAAGCCATTGATGAAAACTGTTGGTGGGCAGGAATCGCAAGGTTACTTTTTATTCGAATTCGAAACGGTTATCGGCCTCAGGAATACCGAAACAGGTGATTTTAGGTTAATGAAGCGGATTCCGGATGAAGCCTCAAAAGACGATAATTGAGCTTTTTCTACGCCAATGATCCTTTAAGTATATCTTTTAAATTATTTATTGCATGTTCTAAATCTACTGTTCTGTTTCTTTTATCTTTTGCCGACTGTTCTATTAAAAACAGAATATGCCTAAGCCAATAATTAAAAAGTCTCACCGATTCTTTAAAGTTTTTATCATCTCTATAAACCTGCCGAAGAGATTCTTCAGCATTGTAAATGTCAATTTCATTCTCTATAAAAATTGATGGGTAGTTTTTTAAAATTACAGGGGCAGATTCTTTAACAACAATATCTATAGGGCGATAGTCCGAATTATTAGGAATTGTTTGTAATCTAATACTATTTTTAATAATGGCTACCTCTTGCTTAGTAAGAGTAATTTCATCAAACCATGCTGAGGCAAAATCTTCTTTTTTACTTGTTTCTTGATGATTACTAAAGGGGTCTTCATACATAAGCAATGTAGATTTAATTTATCACTAAATATTACAACAATTTTAATATTGCGTCAAATTGGTGGGCGGACTAGGATTTCAGATCATTTCCACCAAGAAAACCTCCGGAAGGCGAAAAAGGCCCTTCATCATTGCTGGAAGCCGAACTCTGAGGTATATCGCGATTCGGATCATTGAGCAGTAAAAATAGCCCTGTTGGTTTGAAGGTAATGTTTACAATATCGACTTCTTTTTTTACGTAGATTTTTTCAAAAAGATACGGAACAAATTTTTGTAAAAGTCCCTTCAATTCTCTTGCCTCTGTATAACTTTCTTGAGAGCCCTTACTAAAATAAAAATCTACACTGGGCTTGTATTCTGAATCTTCCTTATACCCCTCCCCAATAAAAAGCTTTGAAAACAAAATGTTCACTAATTCTTTTTTTGCTGCCAAATTTTGCAAGCGCTCAAAGGAGCCCGTAATATCATTTAAAATATTTTTTAGCTCAAGAAAATCGTAATATTTCATCACTTCAGCTTGCGGTTCTCGGCCTTCATATTCTTGCAATTGCCGAGTTAAATCGTTAATAAGTATTTCATTTTGAAAGGTATAGGCACTTTTCTGTAGTTTTTGTAACGATTTAATTGCGGCCCTTAATTGACTAATAGTTGATGATATTCCTTTGTCACTAAGACGAGAATTCGAAGCAGTAAGTTCTACAACCTCTCTCAGCATTTTTTCAATTTTCTCTGGGTTACGGATTTTAATTTGTCGCAATAATTCAATAATTTTTTCTTCTATTTCATCAGCATGCATGGAGGGAATGTGTGCATCATCTCCGCTTTTATTTGTTTTAGGGAAATACCTTCGAATAGGCTCTTTTTGCCCTGTTACATCAGTTTGGCCGTGTAATCTCACCCCATTCACTCCGCTATAGCCAACCCCTTGAAGTAAAAATACTCTTTTTTGACGGCTCGTCGACTGATCTATGGTTGAAGGTTTGCCTCGACGATTTTCCTGTATCATTTCCTGCACTCGATTAAAACTATCTTCGCTAATAAGAGGCTCTAGGGGAATCGCATTATTTTGATAATTCAAAGTAAGAAGAGGCAAATGCGGCGGCATATTTTGACGCCCAATATACGATTTATTTTTAAGAATCGTTCGTACTGTTTCAAGCGTAAAAAGCTTACGTACTACGTGACGTTCTTTCACTTTCGCTCCACCAACAATTTTGTCTTTACGTTCTACTTCAGTGCGGCTAAAGCCTTCATTGTTTAAATATTGAGCCAGTTTAGTAAAACCGTATCGACCAGTTAAATAAACTCTAAAAATTTCGACGACGATTTTTGATTCTTGTGGATGGTATCCAACATATTTTTGGTGTTCATCTTTCCACTCCAACCCATACGCAAGAGGGCCCAAATATAGGCCATTACTACGCTTTGTTCTGTAGCCACTCTTCACTCTTACTTTTGTTCTTCTGAGTTCATATTCAGCATCAACCAAGGCGGTTGTACGGCTTTTCCATTGTTGAATGGGAATTTCACCACGTTCATAATATTCTCTTGGGTTATAGTCCAGCTCAGTATCTACCACGAAAATTTTGTCTTTTTGTAATTGATCAAAATAATCCAAACCTTCCTTGATATTTCGAAAATATCGACTCATTTCATCCGTAACAATAAAAGGAATTTTATTCCTTTTTACATAATCCACCATTTTCACAAAATCCGGCCGTTTTTTTATATTTCCACCACTACCAGCATCTTCAAACCATTTAATAATATGGAAATTATGTTTTTCGCAGTATCGTTTTATGTTTCTTCTTTGATCTTCAGGCTTATTGCCATGCAGCATTTGATCAACGGTACTTTCACGAATGTAGCCAACAGCTTGAATAATCTCCATACTCATGGAACGAGATAAATTTTATTATTTTCTTCGTAAGTATGATGAACACTCATTCGTCTTTTCGCGGTTTTTATCAGCTGCTTATCGCGCGTAATATGCGAATAATGAACTGAAAACCAGTAAGCAATAGCTTGATTCTTATTGTTCTCTACAATCATGTCACATTCAAATCCTGCCATGACGTGAAATTTCTCCTTTTTTTCTTGCATGGTAAAAATAAAAAAGCGAATGAATTATAATGGAAATTAAATATGATCAAAACTAAAAACGATGCAGACTGCTTAACATCGGCTAGGCGAGGTATGCGCTGTTCGATTTTGGTAGCCTTCTTTTATTAATGAAAAAAATCAAGGTCAGTATTCATAATGAGGCTAAATAAAAAGAGAATTGACAAAGGTGAATTTCCGTTTACAATAACCAGCCTGTCATATCGAATTATTTATGAAGCCAAAAATTGCAGATTTGGGTGAAGCGCTCGGGGCGTTACAGGCTCAAGATAGAAGTTATAGAGATAAATGGTTGGATGAAGCTTTTCAATGGCAAGCCGAGGGTGTGTATAGCGCAATAGCAAGTTGTATTGATGAGCTTCCTGAAGACGGCCTACATGTAGATTTAGGGTCTGGAGTTGGACAACTTGCCGTTGAAATTAAAAAGCAACATCCTGGAGCAACCGTCGTAGGAGTTGAGAGAAACACGCATATGATGACAATTGCTGTCGATTTTGCAAAACGTATGAAATTGCAGCCAATAGTTTATCATGGCGAAATAGTGCTTCCGAGTAAAGAGGGCTCTCGTGTATATACCGAATATGCTCCTATAACACCGGATGAAGTAAATATAGTGGAAGGCACTTCGCAGGAAGGAATACTAATACGCTCTAGGGCTTTAGAAAATTACTATGCTTCAACTTTCGAAAATGGTTTCATAGATGATGGGCCAACAAAAGTTCATTATGTTATCGATGATATCCGAACATTAAAATCGCTACGTAAGCTCATGGGCGAGAGGCCTCTTGATTCCGGCTCGCTGACTTTCCCTGGAGGATCAGGGCGAGTTGCGTTTGAAGCCCCTTATAAAGCTCCAGGAATAGAGCGAGTAACTTCTCAAGCAGGGAATAGCCGGATAACAAACAAAATGTTAGAAGTAGTAAAAGCAGGCTATAGATTTTTTGCTGAAAAATTAAAACCAGGAGGAACGTTAGTAATAGCTGAAAGGTATCTCAAAATCCCAGATGCTGAGAGGCTTTTAATGTCCACAGCGCGTCAAAGAATGGGCGATGAGGTGTCTAGATGTTTTAGGCCGACAAGCATGCAAATAAGTAAAGGTACGGTAACAAAAAATTCTGGTGATGATACTGTCGAGTGGGCTCTCGTAAATCAAGGTAGATCCACAATTATTAATGGGCAAACAGAATTAGGGTTGGCACATATAAAATTTGTTAGAAATGACGAGGTGCTCAAAAAGAAATAACAAAATAATCAGCTCTCAAAAAATATTTTAGACCCTCGAAGTATATTCATTTTGCCTTCAGAAATTTTTTCGTTATAATCCCTTTGCTAATTTTCCAGCGTTTTTGACAATCTGGGCGGATACTCAAGTGGCCAACGAGGGCAGACTGTAAATCTGCTGGCTTACGCCTTCCTAGGTTCGAATCCTAGTCCGCCCACCATAGACAAAAACATAGAATATTGTAAAATAATATAAGATGTTGGATCTTTAAAGTCTCAAGTTTTTTGATAAATATAACATTTGTAATATACTTCTAACAAAATAGTGGCCTATAAAGTTGTCAAAGTTTGAAACTTAGAAATAGCTTAATAAAGCCATCAAAAAAATCGAAAACTTCCGAAAGTGTAGAAATTGGAAGTCAGGGGGTACGGGAGGTTGTTAATAGAATATTTCACTTTTTTAATTATAAAATTTTTCCCCAATCGACCTTAGATGGCATCTAAGGTTTGATCACAAAAAGCTGAATTATGGTATAATATAAATAGCCATTTTGTCACGGACACTTTAGAAAGTACTAAAAAGAAAGCTTTGATTTCCAAATTTGAGGTGCCTATAATACAGGTGTTCCTCTTATCATTGGTCAAATCTTGCGCATTTTTTTAAGTTTCAACAGTGCGCATCCGAGAAAGTCAGGGGTATCTCTCTGGCCTTTCGGATGCTTCGCAAGAGGTTGATGATAAGGGGAACACCAGAGAGGCCCCCTGTTCTTTTTATTATTTATTTTTTAACTTCTATGTCCAAAAAAATCACCGCGGTTTTTCTTATGACGGTATTATCATTCGTAATAATCGGTTGTTCCCAGCCAAGCTCACAAGCTGGAGTTGTGCCAAACAACGCAAACAATCAAGCGGAAGCAAAGCCGGTAGTTGTAAAAAAGGCTGAACCTTTTAAGTTTACAGCAAAAGAACCAGCAGAGGGGTTGCAAGAAAAATACAGCAAATATTTAAATACCAGATTAGCAGAGGGCAAAAAGGGACAACATTTTTATATCGCGACTCAAGTTTTTGATCCGGGATTCATATTTTTATCGTCGCTACCCGACGCATACAACAAAAGATACAGTGATGAGAAAATAAAATCTAATTATCAGGAAATAAAAAGAGAACTGAATAATGACATGATGTTGAATGTTGTAGTGGCGTTTCAGGGCAATTTATATGACAATAGTGAGTTAAAATTTGATGAAAACAGTCGAGAATATTTTTTCTTAGAAAATGAAAAAGGAGAGTATATACAAGCAGATAAAATAGATTTTGGAGATAATCTTTTACTCAACGTTGGACAACTTGTTCCTCAGCTCCAATTTAATCTTTATTTCCCTGCAAAGGACGTTGAAAAAATGATGAGCCAGTCAAAGCAGCTTTTCTTGAGCTTTAAAGGGCTGAAAATTATGTCGAATGAAAAGGACAATCGTATTGAACTCAAATATCCATTTAGCGAATATTATAAAAATGACTTTCCTGTCGTAGCGAAAATGATTGATGAAATGGAGTCTTACGACCGATAATTTTAGTAAAAGAAAAATCTGCGGCCAACTATCAGTGCCAATGTCTGAATTTTATCAGACAATAAGGGCAGATATATTTTAACTCGTAATTTTATGACATCTGCCCTTATTTCATCGGACAAAAAAGTGATGTTTCCGACATTCCCCGTTGTGAAAAACGAAGTTATTATTTTCGAAAAGTCACTGAAATCTGATTCATACTCTTTAAAAACTCAGAAAGCGATAATTTTTGACCTCACTCATTTTATGCTATGGTATTTAACTGAAACGAAATCTGAAACTATCTCTCTCACTTCTTTGACCAAAGAGGATATTGAAAACTACCAAAGTCATTGTAAGAACATTTTGGGGCATGCCCCCTCTACCATTCGGCGGAAACTCCTCCATTTAAGACAACTTTTTCAGGTCGGAGTTGAATTAAAGAAATTAAAAATAAGTCCTCTATAAAATAGCCACAACATCAAAGTTTATTCGTCAACCTTAGATGCCATCTAAGGTCGTCTCTAAACGGGTAATTTTAAAAGAATGGCTTGAATTTAAGAAAATAATGGAATATGTATAAAATACAACTCTATAAATAACTAACATTACTTATAGAGATTAACCTTAAAACCGCCATCTTTATGTCAGAAAATGCCAATTATCCTATTCAAAACTCTATAAATAATATTTGGACTGACGATCGAGTTATGACTTCTGGCGAAAGATCATACTTCGTAAAATTCTTTTCTCAAGATTTTTCAGCGAACACCAAAAAAGCACTGAAATCGGATTTTGGCCATTTTTTACTCTGGTATGTCGGAACAAATCATGAACCATTCAGGTTTACCCGTTTTACCGAAAGCGACATTACAAACTACAAACAAGCTTGCCAACAGCGCGGCCATGCCCCCAGTACCATAAACCGTCGTCTCACTCATCTTCGGATGCTTTGCGATTTTTTTGTTAAAGAAGGGCGAATGAAACAAAACGTAGCCAAAAATATAAAATCTCTAAAAACGCAACGATTAGCGCCAAAAAGTTTGGAGTTGCCAGATTTAAGAAAAATAACAAAGGAAGTAGAACTTAGAGGAAATCTGCGTGACCACCTTATTTTCGCGATGTTTTCAGGAGCCGGGTTTCGAGTTTCCGAATTATCCGCATTAAAAATCGAAGACATCGTCTTAACCGATCGTAAAGGGCACGCAATAGTGAGAAACGGGAAAGGAGGTAAAACAAGAGAAGTGCCGCTTAAGAACGCGATTAGGGAGCCTTTAAAGCAGTATATAGCGGGCCGTGACCCATCTGAAAGAGTCTTCCAAGGGCAGCGAGGGAATCTAACGCCTATAGCTTTCAATAAAATCATCGATTTTTATGCTAAAAAAGCCGGAATAAAATGTCACCCTCATCAGCTTAGGCATACTTTCAGCTATCAATTTCTTGAGCAAACGCAGAACGATATAGTGGCTTTGGCGCAGATACTTGGTCACTCGAATCTCAGTACAACCGCAATTTACACACAACGCCGGCTTTCGGATTTGCAGGAAAAAGTGGAACGAATGAGTTTATGAAATACGAGCTCTTATCGCGTCTACAAGCATTGATTCTAACTCATCGACATCAGAATAATAGTAAATCTTGTATTGTTTTGGGTAAAACGAACCTGCTGTAATAGTTTTATCAGCGACATAAATTACTTCCTTCCCTAGCCCAGTCGCAAAACCTGCTTCAAAGTAAACACTATTTCGATCACCCGTTAAATTTACAATTACAAACCTACTATTTTTGATCTCACCAATGGCTTTTTCAAGTATAGTCTCAGAGTAATGCTCACCACGAATACATTTTGGAGAAAATCCACATTTTTTAATCGCTGCTTCAGTCTTTGCTATTGCAACATCCATCGTACGATTTTTATCGTCAAACCACGCTGCTATGAAGCCTTGATTTAAAGTACTTCCCTTTTGGATATTCAACCACCCTTTAGCGGTAATTTTCACATATATATCTGTATTATCTTCTGTACTAATTAAGATATCTCCAGCATTTTCTAGCAATTCGAGAATTGCCCTTAGCTCCTGATAATTCGCAGCGAAGGCAAGAGGGAAATCAGTATCTCCCTGAAGCTCTACGATTGTACCAAAAATATTTGTTTTTCTTTTGATAGCAGTTAATAATAACTCAGCTTTTTTCAATATGTCCGTTCTTTCGGGAATAAGACTATCTTCCAAAATTTGGCCAATCGTTGTTGTTAAAAATTTTATTGGGGTTCCTCCTGTTTCTGCCAACAAGCGTGTTAACCCCGAAAGCTTATCAGCATTCGTATGAAGTGTTTCTAGCTTATCTCGATACGTCATCATTTCATACGAAATAATGAAAGTACCACAACGAGAGCAGTTAAACTTATAGCTTCGAGTTGAATCTTCAGTGTAGTGGGGATTTGCATAACCACAAATCGGACATTTGGTAGTATCGGGCGTCATACTTTAAAAAGAAAACTATTTCTTCGTTATCAGATCATTTAATGATTTTATACCGTTTTTTTTCAAAAAAGTCCCGAGTTCCATATCAGATCTAACGCCCAGCTCTAGGCCATATTGCTTTTCTATTGTACCTATATGAGTATCATTACGTTTATCTCGTAGCCGACCATTTAAATTACGAGAACGGTATCCATTCATGCCAAGCGCATCTTTTGCCATATTTTTAAAAGTTATAAAATAAAAGTTGTTTCAGAAACTTTTTCTATTATTTCTGCCATTCACAAGCTCTCAAGTTATCCAAATTATTGTCTAAATGCTGGTCAGGATAGGTTTTTATATATCTTTTACCACAACAGGTTACAGCTTGGACGAAAATTTTCTTCCCACTCTTTTCTCCAATAGTATAAAAGTCATCGCCCCAATCCAATTTTTTTAAAACCTCATCCAGGGTCATACTTGTGTCAGCCCTATTGCCCTGTTTAGTGTTAATCCCCACCTTAACAATATGAGCATGATCATGAGAATAATCTGCGGGGGATTGTGTTGTACAGACGATACGGTAAGATTCCATAGTGAAATGAAGTTAAAAAATATTACTGATTC
>CAYSYL010000043.1:0-9961 GCA_964435355.1 uncultured Candidatus Peribacteria bacterium
GCCTCCTTTTCTTTTGGATGAGGAATTGTCAATTCCCTCCCCTCTTTAGCCATTTTTTCAGGTAAGCCTTGATGGACATTTACCATCAATTTCTCCTCGGCAGAGTAATCGGGAGTTTCAACGATTTCCACATTAGGGTATTGTGCATAAATTTGCCCTTCCACGAGATTTCTTAAACGGGCAGGAAAATGAACATAGAAACGAATACTTCGTTCAACATGAGCAATTTCAAAACTTACTTTATCCTGAAAAAAACCACGTAAACGATCCCAGAAAGAAATTTTTCGGCAAATACCATGAATAGTAGAAAAAATCTGCTCTCCGACAATAGGCCCCATTTCATTTTCCTTACTAACCCTGATGGACATCACCATGTACTTCTCTTTGGCTGCTCGTCTTTTTTGTCTTGAAGCGATAAAAAGTTCAGTCACAATCCTTAAAAGCAAGAAACCAACAACTATAAGCACTCCCAGAGCAATAATCTGAACCACATCCATAAATTATTTACAAAAGCTGATAAAGTATACTAAAAAAAGAAGAAAACCAAAAGCTGATGACAAAAAAGAAGTAAAATTAAGATTTTAAATATCGCGTCAGTAAAATAGTAGCAGCAAGTGAATCTTCTAGGCCTTTCTCTTTTATTTTTTGTATTCCCTGTTCTTCAGCCAATTGCTGAGCTTCATAGGAAGTAAACGATTCATCAATAAAATGTAAGGGTAAAGATAAAGAATGGGAAGAAAGATAATGCGAGAAATCATTCCCAAATTTTTGTATTCGCTGCGATTGGAGCGTTTTATTTCCATCCTCTCCGAGAGGAATTCCCCATATCACTTCTACAATTTCTTCAATGGCGCAAATATCGTAAAGTTGCTGAAAAAGCCGCATCATACTTTTAAATGAACGTATAACTTTAAAAGGATAAACAATGACTCGCTCCCTATCACAGAGAGCGAGTCCAACGGCCTTATCTCCAAAATCTATCGAAAGGATTTTTCCTTTATTTCCCACTTTTAACTTCTAAAAGAACTTTAGCCTCAACTCCTTCGGCAATCACGATCAATACTTCATATGTCCCAGCCACTTTAATATGTTCCGATAGTCTAATATTGTCTTTTTCAAGACGAACATTAATCTTTTCTTGAATAAGATCTATTAACTCTTTTTCACCTACTGAACCGTATAATTTATCATCATGAGCCTTGGCTTTATAAACAAGTTTAAGTCCTGAGAGTTTTTTCTGAATTTCATGAGCCTGCTCTTTAATACGCTCTTTTTGAACCGTTTGTCGCTCCTGAATCTTTTTTGCCTCGAGGGTTAAACCTTCATTGGCGACAATGGCTAATTTTTGCCGTGATAAAAAATTTTGGAAATATCCAGGTTTTACCTGCTTAACATCTCCTTTACGGGCAATACCTTTCACATCCTGAAGAAACAAAACCTGCATAGAAAGTAAAAATTAAAAAATTAGGAAACTCTTTTACAACATTACTGCTCACATACTATACACCACTGAGCAATATGGGCAAATCGGTCACTGGTGTAAGCCATATTATATAAAGATACTCCCTTCACTTTATTATCTGTAGCCATTAAATACTGAGGAGTATAAAGAAAAAGAGCGGGAACGTCATGAGCTATGTTTTGAGCCAAATCTTTCAAAAGGTCGCTCTTTTTAGAAACATCGAAAGTGCCTCTCATCCTTTCAATCAGACTATCAATCGCAAAGCTTTTATAATTGGAAAGATTTAAGCCGGCAATAAAAGCTTGTTTGGAATGCCAGTAAGCATAGGTATCAAGATTATATCCCAGACTCTGTCCCGCCAATAAAAGGTCGTAATCCCGACGGCGAATCTTATCAGTAAAAGCATCGAATGGAACGGCATCAACCACAATTTTAATCCCAACTTTTTTCCATGACTCAACCAAAAATGAAACCACTTTTTGTGTTTCTTTTTTCAAAGGATTTCCATCTTCATAATCCCGAACCACCAACCGGAGGGTTAACGTTTTATTTTTATCATCTTTTCGGTAAATATCTTTCGAATTCTTATCCAATGTATATCCACTATCAAAAAGTCCACCATTCGCTTCATCAATATTTGGCTTATAGATCCAATCTTTCTGGTTAAGTTCCATAATGGGAGTATCGATCAAGGAAGCGGAAGGGAGCTGTTTCAACAGTTGTTTTTTATCGATAGCTTTTTGAAGAGAAACTCTCACCTTTTCAGTTTTTAAAATCGGAGACTCCATATTCATGAAAACAGCGGTATATTGAGGCAAAACATAAGGCAAAAGTTTAAAACGAGCATCTTGCTGCAATAAGGACATGGAAGAAGGAAGAACTTTAGGAATAAGATTAAGGGTTCCTTTATCTTTTAAAAGCTGTTCAAAGGTCGGATAAATGGCGAAACGAATATATTGAACCTTTGGACGAATACCATAGTATTTATCAAAAGATCGAAGCAAAACATGGCTTTTCCCATCTCTGGAGCCTTCAAGCGGCTGATCAACTACATAGGGACCGGAACCAATCGGATGACTGTTAAATTCACTCATGGGAAGATCCCGAACTGAGACGGAAGCCAAAATGTGTCGAGGCAAA
Source organism: uncultured Candidatus Peribacteria bacterium (assembly GCA_964435355.1). Taxonomy (GTDB): domain Bacteria; phylum Patescibacteriota; class Gracilibacteria; order UBA1369; family UBA1369; genus CAYSYL01. Next base: position 2,603 of record CAYSYL010000043.1, read on the forward strand.
ATGCCGATATTTAAATTAGTAATAAAGAAAGAGTTGGGGTTCTGGAGAGTAAATTCTACCGTTCTTTCGTTTATTTTATTAACAACAACATTAGCAAAATTAGTTTTAACGACTGGATTTTGGAAATCGGGGTGCTGTATAACATCATGGAAAGTGAAATAAACATCATCAGCGGTGACAGAAGTGGAATCATGCCATAAAATTCCTTCCTTAAGCATAAAACGATAGGTTTTCTTGTCTTCACTGATACTCATTTCCCCCATATCTTCAACAAAAGTTTTCCGATCAGGGTCATATTTCATCAATCCGCTAAAAACGAGGGCCGAGATATTTCTATTAACTTCGGCAAGATCACTATAGAGAGGATTAATAAGAGTTGCCTTTTCATTAACCCACCCTTCGGTATATACCTCTCGAGAAAAGACGTCAGGATTACGAAAAAAACTATAAACAACATTGAAAAGTGCCACGAAAACCACCATGGCAGCAATAAGACTGATAACTTTCTCTTCTAAAGAATACGAGCCAACCACTCGCTTAAAAACAGCAATATGTAATGGACGCCTCATAAAAAAGTTTGACGGTAGTTTTAAGCGACAAAAAGAAAAGCTATTGACGAAAGGACAAACAATACTCCTAAAACAATAGTGGCATTAAAAACAATTTTTTCAGCTCCCCTCTTTGACGTGCTGACAGATCCACTGCCCCCAAAAGTTGAAGAAAGGCCGGAACTTCGATTTTGAATTAATATGACAAGTATTAAAAGAACAGAAATGACAGTTTGAGTGATAATTAAAGCGGTATGCATAATTACTTGTTACGGATAAGAAGATGAATAAACCAGTTAACGACGCCAAAGAAGAAAGCAGCAAATACATACGTCCATGCACTGCTGATAATGACAGAAACTTCAGAAATATGTATACCATTCACTATTTTCATGGTCAACCAGAAGATAATAGTGTTGATAACGATAGAAAAAAGCCCCACAGACATAACAAGAAGAGGGAAAGACAAAAGCTTCATGAGAGGTTTAACCAGAACATTCAGAAGCCCTATGATAAAACCTCCTATAACAAAAAACTTCAATCCACCGGAATAATGAATGTCCGACAATAAAAAAGTAACGGCATAAAGGGCCAGGGCGTTAAGAATAATACCGAGAACAATTCGTTTAAGCATATTAACTGTAAAATCTCATGAAGTTTAGCATAGCAGAGTGAAAGTGAAAACATCCTTATTTCCTTACTCCAATTTTTATGATAACCCCTTCAATATCTATCTCACGTTCCTTATCCGCTTCAAAAACTCCTTTATCCTGAAGTTCAATAGCCAAGGTTTCACGACAAATATAATCGGCAAATGCTTGAATGGCGTCATTAACCTGTCCTGAGGCATGGATATAAATATAGATACGGTCATCAACTTTATAATTTACTTCTTTGCGTAAATCTTGTAGGCAACGAATCACATCTCTTGCAATACCCTCCTGCTTTAAGGTTTCTGTTAGAAAAGTATCCAAAATAACCGACAGTCCATTTTCACTAGCAACATCAAATCCTTCACGTCCGGCAAAACCGACTTCTACTTCTTCCGGCATTAAAATATGGTCACCAATTTTTACCTGACCATTATCCAGCAATATATACTCTCCAGCCTTAGCCTTGCGGATGATTTCCTGAACCAGTCTTCCATATTTTGGTCCTAAAATCTTAGCTTTGGGAGCTACCACTTGTTTCACATACTCTCCCACATTGTTTAAAAGGGTCAATTTCTTCACGTTCAACTCCTCCATAATCACATCCTGTTGCGCCATAACCATTTTCGGATCAATAAAAGCAGGTAAACCAATCTGCACTTCGCTCAAAGGCTGACGGACTTTAATACCGGACTTATCCCGTACGGCATGACCTAAAGTAACAATGTGACGAATAATTTTATGCTCTTCATTCAATTGTGGCTGAATATATGCTTTTTTTGCTTTTGGCCAATCTGCCAAATGAACAGATGTTTCACCCGTTAAATTCTTATAAATAGAATCCGCTAAAAAAGGCATGAAAGGTGCCAATAGTTTACTGATTTCTACAAGAACCGTATATAAAGTTTGATACGCTTCGAATTTACCGCCATCATTTTCAGATTTCCAGAAACGGCGTCTACTTCTTCGAACATACCAATTGGAAAGATTGTCAGCAAAATCCATGATGGATCTTGTAGCTTTTGTAAGATTATATTCATCCAGCTGCTGTGTAACCGCTTGAATCAGCGCATGTAATTCTGACAAAATCCATTGATCTAATGTATGGTTGGGATCAAAAGTTCTTTTCAAGTTTTTCGGGTCCCATCCGTCAATCGAAGCATAGGTGACAAAGAAGCTGTAACTATTCCAAAGAGTCAAAGTGAATTTCTTCACCACCTCTTCCACATGTTTTTCGCTGAAACGGACATCTTCTGCTAAAGAAGCAGTGCTGCTGTACAAAAACATGCGGGTAGAGTCCACCCCTTTCGTTTCAAACAAAACAGTAGGATCTGGATAATTTTTCTTTCGCTTTGAAAGTTTTTCTCCATCAGCTGCAAGTAAAGTCCCATTCACAATCACATGCTGAAAAGCCGCTGTGTTAAAAAGAATCGTCGACAAAACATGAAGAGTATAGAACCATCCACGAGTTTGATCTAATCCCTCAGCTATAAAATGAGCAGGAAAATTATCTTCAAATTCCTGCTTATTTTCAAAAGGATAGTGGAGTTGAGCGTAAGGCATGGCACCACTCTCAAACCAACAATCCAAAACTTCAGGAATACGACGCATAGATTTCCCGCATTGACAGCAATCAAATGTCACTTCATCAATATAAGGCTTGTGCAAATCTAAATTTCCCTCACGCATGGGCAATGTACCAGACCGCTCCTTTAATTCGGCCATAGATCCGAGACATTCAAAATGCCCCTCCTCACATTCCCAAATAGGTATAGGACACCCCCAAAAACGATTACGACTGATAGCCCAATCACGAGCACCTTCAAGCCATTTCCCAAATCTTCCCTGCCGTATATGTTCCGGTTGCCAATGAATTTTCTTATTATTTTTTAGGAGTCGTGGTTTCAATTCACTCACCTTAATAAACCAGGATTTCGTTGCATAATTTAAAAGCGGAGTATCGCATCTCCAACAGTGAGGATAACTATGACGATAGTTTTCTTTTTTAAAGAGAAGTCCTTTTTTATCCAAATATTCAGCTATGTTTTGCTCCTGACCTTTGACAAACTTACCGGCAAACTCTTTCACTTCCGGGGTATAGGTACCATCCACTTTAACATTAACGATAATAGGAATTCCATGCCTTAAAGCACATTGCATATCCTCTTCACCAAAAGCACCGTTGATAGTCACTATTCCCGTACCATCCATATCAGTGACATATTCTGCCGGGACTGTACAAAAAACGTTTTTAGCACTCTTTACCTGAGCCGAATCATTATAATAATCAAAAAGATGCTTATATTTTTTCCCGAGAATTTGAGAGCCTTTAAAGCGATCAATAACGACATAATTAAGTCCCGTATTAGCAAAAAGTGGTTCTAGTCGTTTCGCTGCAAGAATATAGTTTCCCTTTTCCGTTTGAACCTTGACATAATCTATATCTTTCCCGACAGCTAACCCCATCACACTTACGGAACTCCAGGGGGTCGTTGTCCAGGCAAGGAAAAAAGTCCCCGGCTCATCCTCTAATTCAAATTTAAAAGTAGTGGAAAGATCAGTCACGTCTTTATATCCCTGACTCACTTCAAAGTTGGATAATGGCGTCTCGCAACGAGGACAAATCTGCATCGTTTTATGTCCCCTATAAACCATATCTTTTAACCATATTTGTTGAAAAACCCACCAAATGGACTCCATATAAGTATTATCCAAAGTAGCATAACTCTGGCTAAAATCGACCCACCGCCCCAAGCGCTTGAGCAAGGTCTCCCATTCTTTCGTGTAACGAAACACACTCTCACGGCATTTCGTATTAAACTCCGCGATACCCATCTTTTCTATATCTTTCTTACCCGTTAATCCCAACTCTTTTTCAATTTCATATTCAACCGGAAGACCATGACAATCCCATCCATTAGTTCGAGGGACGTAATAACCCTTCATGTTAAAATAACGTGTTACGGCATCTTTTAAAGAGTTCGCCATAATATGACCATAGTGAGGAAGCCCATTGGCAAAGGGAGGCCCATCAAAAAAAACATACTTCTTTCCACCTTTTCTCGCCTCCACCGATTTTTCAAAAATTTTATTTTCCTCCCAAAATTTTAAAATCTCATGTTCGAGCTCCGGAAATGATTGCTTTGGATTTACTGAATGAAACATCATAAAATAGATAAAATCTCCGCTATTATAACAAAATACGATGAAGGATATAAATTCCTGATATTGCCATATGTCTTCATGTGTTATAATATATATCCAGAAAGCATTAAATATAAACTATGAAAACAAACATAAGAGCAAAAGATTCAATCGATGTCGAAAAAATAACTTATACTATACTCAAAAAACAACCGAAGCACGCAAAACCCGAAGAACTTATTAAAGCCGCTATTATAGGAGTATGCGGAGCAACGAAACTCTTCTTACAGGATCAAGAAATTGCTGAAATCGTTAAATTATCTCTTAAACCGCAGGTGAAAGGTCAAACCGGAGAAGCTCTTTCCATTGTAGAAAAAATTGATCACAGCATGCTGGTAGCAATGCTACAAACAAAAGTGGACCTTGCCCGAATGCGCACCGGCAATTAAGTACTAAGAATTGATTTTTCTTTTGAGAAATTCCGGATCTGTTGCAATGCGGCTTTCTTCCGGATACAACTGTCCCTGATACTTAGAACTAGATTTTTTATGGTACGGAATATCAGCCGGAGAACTCATAGTTTCGAAAGCGAGCTGACATACACGCATACCGGGATATAAAGCAACCGGCATGCGATTGATGTTCGTTATTTCCAAGGTAATGGTTCCTTCAAAGCCAGCGTCAATAAAACCGGCAGTCGAATGAATAATAATTCCCAGCCTTCCGAGAGAACTACGTCCTTCGACCCGTGCTACCAAATCATCGGCAATTTTAACTTTTTCCAAAGTGACTCCTAAAACGAACTCCCCTGGCTGTAACACAAAAGGAGTATTTTTATCATCCAACTCAATTAAACGAGCAATATCCTTAAAAGTCTCCGGCTGCATCGGATCAAGCACCGCATATTTCGAATGATTATAAATTTTAAAAAATTTTCCTAACCTCAAATCCATAGAAGAAGCCCCAATATTCGGCAAATGATCATCATCTGGGGAAGTAACAACAATATCCCTTGTTAATATCCTCGCTTTAATGTCACGGTCAGAAAGAATCATATTTTTAAAAATAAAGGTTTATATTCAGAAACAAGTTCTGAAGCCAAGCCAATATACGTGGAAGGGGTAAGCATTTTCAATCTCTTTTTCTCCGTGGCAGGAAGCGGTAAATCATCAATAAAAGTATGAACTATTTTTTTATTCACCGATTTCCCTCTGGTAAGAGCTTTAAGCTTTTCATAAGCTCCAGTAATTTTATACCTCCGAAGAACCGTCTGAACTGGTTCAGCTAAAAGTTCCCAGGAGTTACTCAGCTCCTCATCAATCTTTTTCTCATTCACCTCTAATTTCTGCATACCCTGAATACAATTTTTGTACGATAGTAAGCAATATCCGAGAGCGGAGCCAATATTTCTAAAGACCGTAGAATCGGTAAGATCTCGTTGGAGTCTCGAAACAGGCAATTTTTCAGAAAAATGAGCAAGTAAAGCATTCGCTAATCCTAAATTACCTTCGCTATTCTCAAAATCAATAGGATTCACCTTATGCGGCATAGTAGAGGAACCCACCTCTCCTGCTTTTACTTTTTGTTTAAAATATCCCATGCTTATATACGTCCACACATCCCGGTTAAAATCTATCAAAATAGTATTAATTCTTCGAAGAGCATCGGAATACTCAGCAATAAAATCATGGGGCTCAATTTGTGTAGTATAGAGGTTTGGCTCCAAATTCAATTTCTGAATAAATTTATTACTCACATCGATCCATTTTACTTTACTATAAGTCACATAATGAGCATTATAATTACCAGTAGCCCCATTAATTTTTGCTATAATTGAAATCTTAGAAAAGCCTTCCAGTTGCCGCTCAAGCCGAACTAAAAAATTGATCAACTCTTTACCAAGAGTAGTGGGACTGGCCGGCTGTCCATGCGTCCTTCCAATCATCGGTAAGTTTTTGTATTTGATGGCAAAGGAATAAAGTAACTCAGCAATTCCCGTTAAAACTGGGACTAAAACTTTATCCCGCGCATCTCGAAGCATAAGGGCATAAGCGATATTATTGATGTCCTCAGAAGTACAAGCAAAATGTACAAACTCCAAATAAGGTTCAAAAACACTCCCTTTAAGGCTCTCTTTAATAAAATACTCAATCGCTTTGACATCATGATTTGTCGTTTTCTCAATAGCTTTCACTCTTTCAGCACAAACCATATCAAAGGTTTCATACAAACTTCTTAACTGCTGCAGTTCTTGAGGACTCCACTTCTTAAGTCCTTCCAACTCAGCATCATTCGATAAAAAAATAAACCATTCAATTTCTACCATGACGCGATGCCTCATCAATGCCGATTCTGAAAAATAGGCAGAAAGTGACTCCACTTTACTATTATAACGACCATCGAGTGGAGATATATTTGCGAGAGACTGAGGCATAGAGACAATAAATTAAATATTCAAAACAAATCCCGATTTAACTTTATTAAGATGTTCTTCATATTTTTTTCGAAGAGGTGTATCGGAAAGGGCAAAAATTCTCGCAATAGAAAGTGCAACATTTGCCGGCTCCAAAACTGTTAAAACCGGAACATCGGATGGCATTTGCAGAGTTGATTGAATATTAACCATCATATCATCCTTATCGCTGAAAGGAGGGCACGCAATCACCGGATGAAGAGATGAACCAGCCGTACAACCCGATAAACCATTGGACCGTCCAGCAATCGTAACGTAGCAAAGTTGACCATTAAACTCATTGTAATGTGCTACAACCTTAACTAATAATTCAGGAACCTTGTGAGCTGAAACAACTGTTATCTTGGAAGGGATATTCCATTTTTTTAACTCATCCGCAATTTTTTTTGCCCAATCGATATCCTTATCAGAACCAAGGAGTATGGGAACTAACATTTTTTGCTCTGTCATAAATTATTAAATAAAAAATTGATTTAAATATACTGTGCCAAATTTTTCTCAACCCGTTCCTGCACCGCTCCAACTTCGGCATGAAAAGTCTCTC
>CAYSYL010000043.1:9971-10817 GCA_964435355.1 uncultured Candidatus Peribacteria bacterium
ATTCATAGGCTTCAATGTAACGACGCGCCGTCTCAGCCTTAACCTCATCAGGGATAACTGGAATCTCTCCATCGCCTCGAAAACCTTTAGCAGCAAGCCACTCTCTCAAATATTCCTTATCAATTTTCTTTTGTTCTTCACCGGTTTCGAAGCGCTTTGCATATTCATTGGCAAACCAAAAACGGGAAGAATCAGGTGTATGAATCTCATCAATTAAAACAATTTCTCCTTCAGGAGTTACCCCAAACTCATACTTGGTATCGACGAGAATAATTCCTTGTTTGGCCGCTATTTGGACTCCTCTTTCATAAAGCTCCAAGGAAGCTTTGGCAATAAAGTCATACTGCTCAGCTGTTAAAGATGTTCGCTTCAAAATATCTTCTCGAGAAACAGATTCATCATGATCACCATGTTCTGCCTTGGTCGAAGGAGTAAGAATAGGTTTTTCAAATTTCTGATTCTTCCTCAATCCTTCAGGTAAAATATTTCCACAAAAATTTCGAACTCCTTTTTCGTAATTATACCACGCACTGGTACTGGTAACTCCAGTAATGTAGCCTCTTACCACCATTTCAATAGGTAAGGGTTTACATTGTCGAGCAATAACAACATTCGGATCGGGGAATTCAATCACATGATTGCCAATAATATCTTTAGTTTTTTCAAACCAGAAACTCGCCATTTGATTAAGGACCTGCCCTTTAAAAGGAATATGACAAAGCACTCGATCAAAGGCAGATATTCTATCGGTAACAATAATAAAACGACGATCACCCTGAGTATAGTTATCGCGAACTTTCCCCACATATTTTTGGCCCAAAGACGGAAAGTCCGTCTCCTTAAGAC
>CAYSYL010000043.1:10827-12025 GCA_964435355.1 uncultured Candidatus Peribacteria bacterium
CATAACTACCTCTCCTAAATCTTGTAGTTCTCCAGAGTCTCTGGATGGACCGTTCCGGCAGAAGCGGAATGTCCCTGGAGAGGATTTGCTTCCAAATTAAGGAAGAATAAGGTGGAAACGCAGGTCATAAAAACACTGAAGAAACCAAAAATAAGGGAAGAGAAAATATAACTTACCAGAGGAACTGATTGAAAAAGGCCGGTAAAAATCCCACTTACAATGGTAGCGGGAAGACCAACAATAAGACCAAAAGCGAAATAGCATCCAAAGACATTCCACCATCGCCCTTGGACAACACTTTTACTATAAGCCAATGCTTGTGTATATTTCTTTTCTCGAATAACAAGAGCCTGTAAGCTAAAACACCAATAGAGAGAATAAATAAGCCCAGGAATAATTAATAAGATAAAAAGCGGAACCATGAAGACAAAAAGAAGAAGGAAGGTGAGAACAAGAGGAACAAATAAAGGAAGAGATTTAGAAACCGCTTCTCCGAAACTTAAAGATTTACCGGAAATCTTCTCGTTTAAAAATAGTACAACCGAAATAGTCCCCATATAGCTGAGACCCATACTGACAAGTATTGCTACTAAAGAGAGAATGATATGACCAGTATTCGATGCCCCATCAGCATTTGCAGGAGTAAGATAAGACACCAAAGCAGATAAAAACTGCGAAGAAACCAAAAAGGCGACAGTAAGAGTACCTAAAACATTAATATTCCCCGAAAAAAATTCCCAGCCAAGAGATAGTAATTCCATTATACCCAAGGGGCGTTTAGTGAGTTCGCTTTGAAGCATAAATGTAATGAAAAATAGTAAAGTGCCCCCATGCTAGCATAAAAAAATAGCCGGGTGTAGGAAATTTTAATCCGGGCTTCTCACTCATCAAAACAGAAGTGTTAAAATTTTTTATATATTTGTCAAATCGAAAACCACCATGCTATAAAATACCAAACAGTTATTAATTTTTATATATCTATCGACCATGATTGATAAAAATACCATCGTAACCGCAGTACTTGGAGGGCAATGGGGAGACGAAGGAAAGGGCAAACTCGTAGACATTTTAGCCGAAAGGTTCGACATAGTCGCCCGCGCTACAGGAGGAGCTAATGCCGGTCACACTGTTTACCTTTATGATAAAAACAGCAATGAAAAGAGAAAGCTCGTATTCCATCTTGTCCCCTCAGGAGCAT
>CAYSYL010000044.1:0-4892 GCA_964435355.1 uncultured Candidatus Peribacteria bacterium
ATGTTAGCGTCTTCTAACGCTTTATTTACTCCGATAATCAATTTATTTCGGGTGGCAATTAAGTTACCTTTTGTTTCAACCCAGGCCTGTATTTTAAAATTTATGGAATAATCTCCCCATTCATAAAATATGACTTTAGCTTTTGGTTCCGGGAGAACACCTCTTGTTTCTTTTACTACCTTCAAAACGGTTTGTTGAACTTTTTTAAGATCACTTCCGTAGGCTACCCCATTTACTAATTCAATTCGACGAACGGGATTGGCGCTAAAATTGGTTACCTGGTTTTTGAAAAGTGCCGAGTTTGGAACAACAATCCTGGTGCCATCAAAAGCCTTGAGGATGGTGGCACGAGTTTGTATTTCCATAACTTTCCCCATGGTTCCGTTTACTTTTATTATATCTCCCATCGTGATTTGGCGGGTGGTCAAAATCATTATTCCAGCAATAAAGTTCATCATTATATCCTGGAGCGCAAAGCCCAAGCCAAAAGCACCAGCAGCAATAATAGGAGTCAGGTCAAGGCCGGCTATTTTAAGAGCAATGGTAACTCCGATAATGAGAACGGCTGCATTTGCCGTTCGACTTGCCGCTATTTGTATTTCCCGGTGTTCTTCTTCAAAACCTTCGGCTGTCATTTTGTTTTCAACGGCACCTTTGACTATCCTTGCAATAACAAAAGAGGCCACGACCACTAAAATGGCGGTAATCCAGAGAGGTATGTGGCTCACCAAGAAACTAACCATTTCCGTTAATTGATCATTACTTGCCGCTTCAGCGTCCGTGGCAGTGGCGCGTTGTGCGAAAGCCAGTGGTATTTGAAACAGTTCGAACATAGCAAGGGTATAAATTGAGCGCTTATTGTCGTAAAAAATCTCCCCCTTCCGTGTCGGGGTGCTGCATTTCGACCGACTCTTCTTCACTTTCTTCAGGAACGCCGTAATCGGCACCAAAACTTGCCGTATTTGCTAAAAAGTCGCTTCCCCATGTTTCGAATATCCAATAGTAAAACATAGCGAAAGCTGACTGAGAAAATCCTATGATAGACCAGATGATAGGCAATGCAGCAAAAAGAAGAATTGTCGCACTTTGACTGGCAAAATAAAGGAAGAAATTGATTCCCGTAGCCACTAACACCCCAAGTACCGTTGTATATACCGCTATTAAGGCATAACGAGCATCGTGAATTAATTCCAGAATCAATGCGCTTGCCGTTGAACTAAGAATAACCTGTAAAAAGGCAGCAAAAGCCGTCAATTCAAGCCTTGTCGTGGATGTTGTGAGATAAATAGGTAGTACAAAAGCAAAAATAACTATATTGGCGATAAATATCTGCCCCATAGTCGTTGGGATTCGTGTGTACCGCTCGCGCTCAGTATACGAAAGGAAAAAAGCGCTCAAGAGACTTGAAAGTAAACAGGCTGCAAAAACCATACTCATAAGAACTACCATAAATAAAGGACTTACTTCCCCTGCCGCTACCTCTCCTTCAGCGGTGGTTCCAAGCACTGGCTGCAATATGGAAGAAGTGAGAAGGAAAATAAGCAAAAGTATGAGCGATCCAGCAGCGCCTCCGGCGAAACCGGATAAGGTCTTTAATACCAGTATAAAAAAAGACATGTGACGTGGTCCGTCATTTAATGCTTCTGCTGGCTGCATTTCATAACTTTGATCTCCGGCAGATAATGGTTTATATGGCTCTTCCATCGTATGGCATTTATGAAACTTTTTTTTGACTTCTCACTATTTTACCATAAAAGAGGATAATAAGGAAGACACCTGCCACAATGAAAATATCTGCCAGATTGAAAACCGGCCAAAAACTGAAGGCTATAAAGTCTATGACAAAACCTCGCATTATTCGATCTATAAGATTTCCTAAGGCTCCTCCGATTAAAAGCGCAAAAGCATACCGCGTTATTTTATTTTCAATGTAGCAGTACGTATCGGCATAGTAATGAATAATTCCAATTAATAAGCAGCTTACGATCAAGATTATGGGTGGGGTGAGGGGAAGACTCCATGCTACTCCCCGGTTTTCCGTGTACGTGATGCTGAGCCAGTGAGTAATTATTATTGGCTGATGTTTCAGGTAGGCGGAAGAGAAGTATTTTGCCGCACTGTCCACTACGACTAATAGTAAGCTTATTATGTCTATTTTTAACATTTCTTTTTTTATTTTGTATGACATAAAGTATTGTTCTTAGAGGCGTATTATATGATAATGAGGCTCGTTGTTTCTTAATGAGATTATGCGTAAACCTCAAGCTGATAAAGTTCTTTTGGGTGCCATTCTTTTGTTGCTTCTGTTTGGGGTAGTAATGATTACCAGTATTGGTGTTCCGAAATCTATTGAGCTTTCAACGATAAAGTCGAATGTATTATACCCGAGTTGTACTGATCCGCGAGTTGATTGCTACCTTTTATTCAAGAGACATATTATCCGTCTTGCCATCGGAATGGTTCTGTTTTTCATCATGGCAAAAATTCCCTACCGATTTTGGAAAAAAACTGCCGGGTTGTGGTATGGGCTGGCTGTTTTTTTCCTTCTTGCGTTATTTATTATCGGTCGAAGCTTTACCACCTTTGCCCGCAGCTGGCTGGTGCTTTTTGAAACTTCCATTCAACCGACTGAGTTTGCCAAGCTGGCCCTTATTTTTTATCTCGCTCATTTTTTTGAACGTAAAACGAATGAACTTGAAAACTTTCATTATGGTTTTCTTCCTTTTTGTATTGTTACCGGTTTGATTGCTATTCCTGTTTTAGTTCAACCGGACTTGGGAGGCTTTTCTATTTTGGCGGCCATTGCTGTCAGCATGTATTTTATTGCAGGGGCTCGCGTGCGTTATTTAGTGATAGGGGCCATGTCCGCCCTATTTTTAGCTTTCATTGCTTTGAATGTTCTCCCCGATAGTATTACCCAGGAGTATAAAGGTCGGTTGGGTGGTTTCTTTTCTTCATCTGAAACCTGTGAAGGAGAAAAATCTTGCTGGCAAACAGAACAGGCAAAAATTGCCGTTGGAACTGGCGGCTTTTGGGGCAAAGGATTGACTCAAGGAGTGGGGAAATCTTACTGGCTTCCGCAAGCGACCGACGATTTTATTTTTGCCGCTTCTTCTGAAGAACTCGGTTTTTTGCGAGCCATTATTATTATTTTTTTATATGCCATCATTGCTTACCGAGGTTATATGGTGGCCCAAAATGCTCCGGATCGATTTAGCATGCTCGTAGCTATCGGCATAACTTCATGGATTACCGTCCAAGCTTTTGTTAATATTGGCATTAATATCGGACTCTTACCAGTCACCGGTATTACCCTACCCTTTGTGAGTTACGGAGGATCTTCTCTTGTTTCAACACTTATGGGAGCAGGTGTTCTTATTCAAATTTCCAAATATGCCTCACATAACTCATCGCCTGGTATTTACCGGGGGGGGGACCGGCGGTCACATCATGCCAAATTTGGCCCTTATACAAGAAATTAAAGCTTCTCACCCATCCATCGATATTTTATATGTCGGCGAAAAAAATGCGATGGAGGAACATCTTATGGCCCGTGAACGTGTTCCTTTCAAAGGAATTCTCTGCGGTAAACTTCGAAGGTATTTTTCTCTCCGCAATATTTTGGATTTTTTTAAAATTCCCATAGGTTTTATTCAGTCATTTTTTATTCTTCTTCGCTTCAAGCCAAAAAAAATTTTTTGCACGGGAGGGTATGTAAGTTTCCCCGTTGCACTTGCCGGCAGGATATGCCGTATTCCTGTTATTTTACATGAATCCGACGTGACGCCAGGCCTGGCTAATAAAATGTGCGCTCCGTTTGCTTCTACTATTTGTATCTCTTTTGAAGAGAGTCGTCATTTTTTTTCATCAAAAAAGCGAGTTCTTTTAACCGGCATCCCCATTCGTTCAAATTTTTCACTTGCGAGTCGCGAAAAAGGCATTGAATTTTCAGGGGTATCGACCAAAAAGCCTGTTCTCTTTATCATGGGGGGCAGTCTTGGAGCTTCTTTCATTAATTCATTAATTTGGAGGAATCTTCCATGGCTTTTGAAACAGTTTGAAGTCATTCACATTTGTGGGAAAGAGAAAAAAATTGCTTTTGAAGCGCTCCTTTTCAAAAGTTCCTCCGATGAACAAAAAATACTGAAAGACCATCAAAACTGCTACCATGGCTTTGAATTTGTAGGGGAGGAGTTGAAAGATCTTTATGCTTTAAGTGATGTCATCGTGGCAAGGGCTGGAGCTATTTCCTTGGCTGAAATTGGATTTTTCAAAAAACCCGTGTTGCTTATTCCTCTTCCGGCTCATGCCAGCCGGAATGACCAAGAAGAAAATGCTGCCGCTTTCGCAAAAAATAATGTCTGTCGCATTCTGAAGCAAACCGAACTGCAGGATGAATCTTTTCTTAAAAATCTCCAGGAACTGGCTGAATACAAGGCTGTTCATCACACCTCCGAGAAAAATGGAGCAGGGTATGCTGTTTCAACTCTTGTTCGATTATTGGTTTCTGAATGAAAGTTTTTTCTTTTTACGTTTTTTTCTCTTTTTGAGTGTTCCACTGACTTCCCAGTAAAATACAAAGAGTAAGGCTTACGGGAGCATCTTCAAACGTGTGTAATAGCATGGCCATTGCGCTGAGGCTGATAAAACCAGCTAGCAATGCAGCATTTATGATTGCTCCACTACTTTTGTGCTTTATTTTTTCCCATACATTACGAGCTATTAGGGAAAGAAGAATGATAAAAATAAGTAAACCTGGAATTCCCATTTCCACTCCTACCTGGAGATACCAGTTTTCCGGTATGAGAGGTTTTTCCATCCGGTAACTCGCCGGCCCTGCCGTTCCGAGTCCCTGACCAAAAGGGTGTAACTGTATTACTTCTATACCTCTT
>CAYSYL010000044.1:4902-11661 GCA_964435355.1 uncultured Candidatus Peribacteria bacterium
AATGCTCGGCGGTGGAACCCGGTCGAAGAAAAAAATCTTTAAAAATAACGGCCGAAAGGACACTGAGAATCATGAGCGGAATGATGCCAAATTTGATTATTTTTGCACGATTTTTATTGGTAAGAATTACGAAAAGAACAATGGCTAACACTCCTCCGCCATAGGCTGCCCGTGAAAAACTGAAGAAGAGGGCGCTGAGGGTAAGAAGCAGACCTATAATCGGGACTATTCTCGTTGCCGCCAGTTTTTCGAATCTCGAATTGCCATCAAACAGTTCCCGTCTTTTTTTGAGCCAGGTCAGCATGAGAGGTAAAAGTATTACCGTATAGGCTCCTAATTGATTTGGTCCGGCGAAGGTTCCCGCCATACGGCAAATATTTGTTCCTTCAATTTTTTGACAATAGGCGAGCGCTTCGGTTGCAGACCAGGTGCTCCACAGATTTCTAAATCCAAACCATACAAAATTTTCAGGCGTGACGACGAAATGTAAAAGGTGGGAGATGAGAAGGCTTATGAAACCAGCTATAAGAGCCGTTTTTACTATTTTTCTCTGAGATGTTTCGGCAAAATTCCATTGCTTTACAACCAGTAAAGCGTAGAGAAAAATGAAATCGTATTTTGCTCCCCATAAAAGCTGCAAAACGCTCTGTTTACTCAAAGCTTCAGGGGTAGTGACAAAAAAGTGCAGTATTCCGAAAACAATGTAAACAATAATAGCGATATTTATCATATCGCGCTTTTTGGACTTTTTTTCTTTCGCATTCCCATTGGTCACATAAAAATTTATTTCGAGCAAAAGGTAAAGGACTGTCAGTATTATGAGTCCTCCTTCTTTCCAAAAGCTTACTATTCCGCCTGCCCAGCCGGGAAGTTTTAGTCCATAGTTGAGAAAGGTTACTATAAAAGCATGGAAGGGCAATATCCATAAAAGTATCTGGATCAGGTGATACGTCCATTTTTGAAGAATGGCCCTTTTGTCTACTGGAGAATAAAATTTATTTTTCATTTATGAAGCATATGCCAAGGGGTATGATCGGTTTTAATTGTAGCGGTTTTTCCCTCTATTGTTCAACGGCACTTTTTATTTCACATACTCCTTTTCCCTAAAGTACGTTATAATATTGCCGTATGAACACCCATTTTTTCATCATTCTTTTCAGTATACTTGCTTTGCTTATCGTCGGACTTACGTTAGTTTTTTTTATTTTTCGAAGCCTACAGCAAGAGGTTATGGATGAGTGGAATGGTATTATTTTGAAGCTTCATGATCGGCTTGATAAGATTCCTCTTATTGTTGAGATGATTCGAAAATTCGACGGTTCTAAAGTGTCATTTTTACAGGAGGTTGTTGAGTTTCGAAGTTTTTTATGGCCTCAAAATCGACCAACGAAGGAACGAGTGTATCAAGAGTTAAATATGTCCGACAAAGTTCATCAGTTATGGGATATTTGTCAAAAAAACTCGGAACTTAGCCGTGATACCAACTTTTTAAGCATTAAAGCGGCCTTTCAACTCCAGGGACAAGTGATCGAATCTTTAACGGAAAAATATAATGAAAAAGTAAGACGATATAACCATCTTACTCAGTTTTTACCTTTACGACCCTTTTCTTTTCTGCTCGGTTTTCGTCGGTTTTTCATTTTTGAATTTGAGGTATAATACGATCTTTTTATTGTCATCGCTCCCTTCTTACATCAGTACAGGACTCATTTTTCTTAATTACCTTGACGGTGAGTGTATACTCACCTATAATGAGGGCGTTACTGATTTTATCACTTATGACTGAAACTTTAACAGAAAAGCAGGAGGCCGTCCTCAAATTTATTGAGGAGTACCAAATGGAACATGGAGGATCTCCCACTCTTCGAGAAATGCGTGAATATTTCGGGGTGAGTTCTGATAACAGTATTCTTAAGCATCTGAAAGCGCTGGAAGAGAAAAAATATATAGAAAAAGATGACACTCCTCGTGGCATCAAACTTCTTTCTGCTATTAAACAGCGGCTTCAGGTCGAAGAAAAAAAACTTCCTCTTTTAGGCATGATTCCTGCCGGTGGGCCAGTTTTAACGGAAGAGTATATAGAAAAATGGATGGATGTCGGAAATGATGTTCCTTATAAAATGAAAGATTCCTATTTACTGCGAGTGAAAGGAAACAGCATGATCGATGCCGGTATTTTCGAAGATGATATTCTCGTCGTTTGTGGCTCTTTGAAACCAAATCTTGGAGATATCGTCGTAGCGTTGGTCGACAATGAGAATACTGTTAAACGGTATATGAAAGAAGGAAATAAAATTTATCTGAAACCCGAAAATCCACATTACGAAAATATTTATCCTCAGGGTGAACTTTGCATTCAAGGCGTTGTAACAGGACTTTTACGTTATTACAAAAGGTAAGAATAGTATTCTCGTATTGTTAAAAAATAGGCTTTTGCTGAGTATTTCAGCGTAGTTTTTCTTATATGTATTTTATTTTTTAAATTTTCCTTTATGCTTCAACGTCTTTTCACACCCATCGCGATGTCACGCCTTTTCGATCCCATGCCTTTGCCTCGGCGTGTAAGGGTTACCCGTTTCAATCGGAATGGGACTGCGTTGCAATCGACAAAAACTTTTACCTCCGTTCCTTTTAGAAGAAGAATAAAAAAGGTGATGAGTTACTAACGTAATTTTTCTTAAAAAGCTGCTTTATCCTTAATTTATGAAGCAGCTTTTTTAATTAACTCTGGCAAAACTATTTCCTTGCTTTATAATCTTTCTGTTTTTGACAGAGTGTTTTTTGACTTTTAGCCACTTTAGCTCAGCTGGTAGAGCAATGCTTTCGTAAAGCAGAGGTCCCGGGTTCGAATCCCGGAAGTGGCTCCATGATGAGTGTTGCTTGGACTGGACGTGAAGAGGTAAAAAAAAAACTTTTATGCTTTTATCGCATGTCTTCCACCGGAGGCACTTCCTGTTTCTTTATGGGTAATTTCATGGCTTCTTTGATTTGAGCTTTCAATTCTTTCAAGGACATTTCAAAGCCACCATTGCGGATGGCACTGTCATGTTCTTCATCTATTACAAATTTACTTGATGGACCCGCAATTGGGACGTAGTTGCCTTCAGCATTCTTTGATACGAAAAGCAAAATCTTCTCATGTGGCTCCAGTATCCCATTAATTTTTTCAAGTGGAACGTCTTTACGCTCAGCGGGCAAATCTATCACTCCCACCAAGTCGCTCACGGTTAGTGTCTTCATGTCGGGATCGCCTTTTAAGACCTCATGGACGTCTATTTCGGCCTGCTGGTCAACGTTCATGTATTCCGGAAGCAGGTAAGGTTTTCCTACGCTTTTTACTTCTCCAATAATAATGACGTCCGACACTTGAGTGTAGAGTACTACATTCCATGCGGCGTATGAAGCTCCCGCGGAATAATGAGGTTTTGTTCCGAGTGACCGGCTGAACGGGAATTTATCGAGTTTCATCAGTGTTATTACCGTTATGACAGAAATAATACCTATAAATAAGTAAATAAAAGTTCTTTTGGATGATTTCATAGGAATATTTTATGAAGTATTACATGTTTATTGAAAAGTGCCCACTTTGCGCTCATTTATCATTACTTTCAGCGTCTCTTCTATTTCTGTTTTTAGTTCTTTTAAAGACATTTTAAAATTGCCCATGCTGGCAACATTTCCAGCATCGTCAATGAGGTATTTACCATAAGGTCCAGCGAAGGGAACATAATTACCTTCGGTTGTCTTACCGATAAAAAGCAGGATTTCTTCTCCCGGTTTAAAAAGAGGCCCTTCTGCTTCAGAAATGAACCTGATACCATTTTTTCCTGATTTTACAACAGTGTGTCCTCCTTCTATTACTATATTTATATCGCCTTTTTTAAGATTACCCTTCAATATCTCTTTCCCATCGACTATAACGTCCTGCTGCGATGTCATGCCCGTCTCTTTCTTCAGATAGGGAGCACTGACTTTTATTACTTTACCTATAATAATTGCTGTTGCTTCCTGTGTATATGTTTTAAGGTTTCTGCCAATGTACGTAGCGTGAATAGAATAAGCAATGTCTGAATTATTATCACTGGCTTCAGTATATTTTAAAGACATTGCGGTTTGAGTGAATACTATTCCCAAAATCAAAGATACAAGGATACTAAAACGCAATGAGTGTTTTTTAAGATTTAATTTCATAAAAATTCTTTACAAAATAATTGAGGCATACATTTACGTTCCGTAAATACTCTTAATGCCTTCTTTATCGTCATTTTCTAGCGATCTTTTTCGGGTTTCATTAGGTTCTATGTGGTCACACATGGTCGATTCAAATTCCCATATTTCACACCATGAAGGTGCTCCCCATCCAGTGAGATCCTCCAGTTTGAGCCAATGGCCAAACTCGTGAGTCATGACATTTTGCACATCATACTTTCCCAATTCACCATCAGTTGTAAAATTATTTGAGGTATTAAAAGTAGTATCGGTTTCCACAATGGCCTTCCCATTGGTTTCATTCCTGACGCTTGCCAGTACTGTTACCACTCCAATGTTACCTTTTTTGTAAAAGCCAATATCGTTATATCCATCCGGTGCAAAAGCCCAAACATTTGGATTTCGGTTTGTGGTGCCTTGATAATGAAATTGGAATGCTGATCCCGCATTATTCCAAGTATAATCAGCAGCATGCATGGCTGTTCGAAAACTAGGAGCGAAAACGCCATTAATGTAGTAATTTGCTGATGTCTGGCTCCACTTATAGCCAGCATATACATATGCCAAAGCTACATTACTCCTCAAAGAGAAAATCGTTAGCTGTAACAAAATAAACATCCCAATTGTGGGAATTTTCTCCACGTGCCGAAATATAAAGTTGTTGAATATTTTATTATATTTTCATTTTTAAAAACTTCAAGAAGATTTTATTTGTCACTCTTTTTTCATTTGAATAAGGGCGGTTTTATGTTTTGCTTGTGCCTATGAAAATTACCGGTTTAAGTTATGCAGGATTTCCTTCCCGTTATGAGGGATTACCGGAAGAAATAGCTCCTCCTTCACTTAACATGAGTTGCCTTCCAAATCCGGGATGGATAGAAGCTAAAGAGCCCGTCATTAAAAGTATAGATGCCGGAGCTTCTGCCCTTTTTACCGATACTCAAGGACTCCATGATGTTCCTGGAAGCCTTGATGTTATCGAGAGGAGAATTGTTCTTTTAAAAGCGATCTTACACGATAATTTACGAGCTTCTAGAATAGTCCCCCTGCTTTGGTGTGACAATAATTTGCCTCCCTTTAGTATTGCAGGCGAAGTGGGCGGCGAGCCGAGAAGCTTTCACACTTCTCAATTTCATAGTTCTCAACTGGAACTCGCTCTAGCATATGATATTGCTCCTGTTTTTCCCACCATTACTTACCAAGAAGAAGCCATAGAGGTTGCTAATTCTGCTGCCAGTTTGTATGCTCCTACTTTACATGTGGGATTTGTCACTAATGCGGGAGGGAAACTTTTTGAAGACGGAAGTGACATTCGTGACGTTATGCAAGAAGTTTCAAATATCTATCCGGCGGCACGTTTTGGATTAAGTTATGTTACTGCAGGTACCGCTCAAAAAGTACATGATTTGCTGGTTACAAAAAATATGCCGCTTGCTTTTTATCTGTTACATCAGCCCACTCAAGATGGCCAACATCCGTGGACTCTTCCCGATTTTGATAAAATATCTGTTATCACCAATCCTATTAGTGATATTGCAACCCTTGCGACTATAAATACTCGTTCCAAACTGGATTTCGGGGGATGGGTGGTCGGGGCTTCACCCTCACAGATTAATCAACTGGTTCGGCTGATGTTAGGAAGTACTGACGCACATCCCCTCCGTACCACTTATAGGTGAGCCATTTGCTTTTAGAATTCATTTTGCCTTTTTTTCCCGGCTATGATTGTATAAACTCGCTTCGCTTGTATCGATTATGACCTCTCTTTTCGTCAAAATCGTTGTTTTTACACCTGTTTCCCATGCCGATATCATTCGTCAGGTCCTTTCTAACGTCGGCGCTGGCACGGTGGGAAATTATGATTCCTGTTCTTTTTCTTCAAAAGGTATCGGTCGATTTCGTCCTCTTGAAGGAGCCCATCCCACTCTTGGCACCGTGGGAAAGCTGGAAATGGCGGAAGAAGAAAAAATCGAAACTATCTGCCCAAAAAAATCCTTAAAAAAAATTATACAAGCCATTAAAAAAGCTCATCCTTACGAAGAACCCGTGATTGACGTTTACCCTCTTTTGAATCTGCCATGACTCCGATGATGGATCAATATCGAAAAATTAAAGCTCAATATGCTGATGCCCTTTTGTTTTATCGTCTGGGCGATTTTTACGAGCTTTTTTTTGAAGATGCCCTTGAAGCTTCCACATTATTACAGCTTACCCTGACGGCACGTCACAAAGGCGAAAATCAGGCTCCGATGTGCGGAGTTCCCTATCATGCCGCCAGCGGGTATATTTCAAAACTTACCAAACTGGGAAAAAAGGTAGCCATTTGCGAACAGCTTTCTGATCCAACCTTACCGGGAATCGTTCAACGCGATGTGATACGGATTGTCACTCCCGGAACCACTCTTGATAGTAATATTCTAGAACAAAAGTGTCATAACTATGTCATGGCCTTGATAATCAGGGATGAGGTTTTTCATCTTTCCTATGCAGACATTACCACGGGTGAATGCCTTGAAACTTCCATTTCATCGGAGGCAGAGTTTCTGGCCG
>CAYSYL010000045.1:0-10581 GCA_964435355.1 uncultured Candidatus Peribacteria bacterium
GCTCGTCATACAGAGTTTAGTGTGTTTGCAAAAACAGTTTTAGGTGTTCAGTCATTATAGTGCATTTTCTGCAGATTCTTTGAAAAGAGAAGTATTATCCGTGGTTTCATACTACACTCGTGATTGATTTTCCACCACTTCGAAAAAAGTTAAATAAAGCCCGGAGGTAGAACATAAATGAGTAAGTTCTTTAAACCTTGCCTTTTAGTCTCATGGAGAAACAATGCTAATTCTAAAGCTCTTTTAATTTTTGATTCACCAGACTCTCTTTCCTCTGGATTGTCCAGAGGGCCATCCTTATTTTCTAACATAAACATGGGGATTAAATCTCTCGATTTCAAAGCTTGTTACCGAGCTTTTAGTAGTTTTGAAAATAGAAATTAAAAACCACGTGAAAGAATATTAATATTCTGGCTTGTCCTAACATTCGATCATTAAGTCCTATAGTGCGAGGATTTTATTCAATAATAAGTTCACTTGGCGGAGAGTCGTAGACAACGTTAGAATTCTCATCGAGGCTCGTCATACAGAGTTTAGTGTGTTTGCAAAAACAGTTTTAGGTGTTCAGTCATAATATTTGTGTAGGCATTGACAAGTAGTAAAATTACAGTTATAATAGTAACTGCTTTTTAAATCTACCAACTATGATAAACAATCGTGATTCTAATGATTTAGTCAAAAAAGTATTAGCGGAAGCAGAGAGAGACAACAATTCAAGAGGGGAGGTAGCCCGCAGGATGGTGACAGAAGTTACTCCAGCCCAAGCCAATAAACTTATGGCTGCTGTTCGAGACCGGACGCGGCATTTAATTGGTGGGGTTCAAGATACTACCAGTGTACGTGAAGTTGAGCATTCTAATGAAAATCAGAAATTATTGAATGACCCTAAGCGTAAAAAAGAATATCAAGCGCGTATAGAAACTTTGAGTCATGAAGAACGTAGTGGATGCCCTTCTTTTAATAAACTTATGGAACAGTTGCAGGTAAAAAGTGATGAAACACTTGACGAGTTGAGAGCACGAGCGAAAGATTTGCGCTTTGTAGTGGCAGTTATACGTGATGGTCAGAATAAGATTATAAGTTATAGACCTGGTTTGATTGAAGCCCTGGCAGAACCTGATTTTCTAAGAGATACGGAAAATCCAAAAAACCTTCCGGGAGCCCATTACGATAAAGTTTATGGAGATTTAAGTCCGCATGGATTACGTCTGCCAGAATGGCCTGAATATAAGGCACTTTTTGCAATGATAAAACGGATGGATAGTGTTAGTATTGATACAAGAGGTTGGGTGTTGCTCAATATGGGACCGAGGACGGATAAAAGCGCGTTGGTGTCTCTCGCGCGTGAGGCCCTTAAGCAGCCTACTCACACTAGTGATTCTCCTGATAATCCTAATGCCAACCTGATTTCGCGGCCTTCGACTTGGGGGGGCGATGTGCTTCCAAAAACCGCTTAGTGTTTGAATTTTGATATTTCTTTCTTCTTTTTCTCGAAAAATTTTTTAGAATTGAACCATACGGTGAATGGCAACTCGGGACTTGTTTTTGATTGGCTTGCGGGCTACCGTACATTTCTTCTATCACAATAAAAGCGCGTTGGTGCCTCTCGCGCGTGAGGCCCTTAGGCAGCCTTTTCACACTGATGATTCTCCTGATAATCCTAATGCCAACCTGATTTCGCGGCCTTCGGTGAAGGGTTATGTGCTTTGGGATGCCTTTAACCATCCACCAAGAATTCTGCCAATTTCAGTCATTTTGGTTTGAGTCTGAAAAATCTTTGTTTCATTGCTGAGGTTTAACTCTAAAAACAAACGTAGTTTTATGGCCGTTATTTTCAAGAGACAGCTTGCTTTAATTAAATAAGCAACCATTAAAGTTTTTGGAGCATTTTTGGCCATAATTAAACATTCCATGTACTCCATTGATGAGTCTTCAAGACTGGCACCAAGAGTATTACGCATTCTTTTTTGCAATTGGTTGTTGATCACGATAATGTCTTTATACATTTCGTAAGTTTTACTGATAATTGGCAAGGATTCCATCATAGACTTAAGTTTAAAAATATCTGGCGAATGTGGTTCCAGTTTAGAAAAGATAAAAAATTCAGGTTTGAACTTTACGATTTTCCGCACTATATGGAAAGCAATTTGGATGTTTTGTTTCAGGATTTGAATAAAGGCACTTATCGTCAGGGCGATTACAGAAAATTTGTCATTTCCGATAACAAATGAAGAGAAGTTTCGGTAGCTAGCGTGCGGAATAGATTGATTCATAAGCTGATTTATGATTATTTGACGCCAATTTACGATAAGACGTTTATTTACGACACATGGTCGTGCAGGGTAGGGAAGGGCTTGCTCACAGCTATAGAGCCTGCTCAGGTTTTTTAAAATCATATCCACAAGGCTTTATTTGGCGAGGCGATGTGAGAAAGTTTTTTTGATAGTGTTGATCAGGAAACGCTGCTTAAAATTCTTTCATTGAAGATCAAAGATAAAGTTACTCTTTCTCTGCTTAAAGAAGTGATTTACAGCTTTGCCACGGCTAAAGAAAAAAGTATTGGCATGCCAATTGGCAACCTCACCAGTCAGATTTTCGCTAATATTTATCTCAATGTGCTGGACCGATTTGTAAAACGTCAATTGAAGCCAACGGCTTATTTACCCTATGGCGATGATTTCTTTTTGGTGGAAACTGATCTCGAAAAGCTAAAGGGTTTTCGTACTGACACCGTCAGGTTTTTAGAAAACGAACTTAAACTCCTTATGAACGAAAAAAACTATAGAATCTTAAAAGCAAAAGATGGTTTAAGATTTTTGCGAGTCGTTCTCTGGCCAAGTGGCAGAATTTTGAACAAGAGGAGTATGGGCAGAGCCAGTTATAGGTTAACATCCAATAATATTTCAAGTTTCAGCGGACTTATCAAAGAGCATGGGGGGCGTAAACATATCAAACATTTTAAATGGCTGGTTTACAAAAAGCTGGGTGCTGATTTTATAGAGTGACAAAGACTTGGCCACTCGCAGGGGTCATTTTTTCAATGCCGTTCTTTAAAACCATTGTGGCCTTACAGTCATCCTCGTTATATTCAAGAATGCATTGCAGTATCTTTGGATCACTTTTTTCAAGGTATTCATTGAACCATTGAGTACCTATCGACGAAGAATATAAACACCTTGAGAAAGAATATCTCGCGTTAGAACCAGAGAAAATGCCTTTAGACAAAGCAAAAAGCGACCAAATTGAGTCAATTCGGTTATCCTGGCGGAGAGAGAGGGATTCGAACCCCCGAGGAGCTTGCGCCCCTAACGGTTTTCAAGACCGTCGCTTTCGACCACTCAGCCATCTCTCCTTGTTTATGTTAATGTTCCCACCGTAGCCCGCCCACTATACAAAATTTGACTTAATCCCGCAAGAGGTCACCCTTCACTATAATGATCACTCAAAGTAAAAAGAGGTAAAGAAGCTTTTTGAATAACTGTGAGAAAGTTTAAAAAAATTTTATTTGGATCTGATATATAAAAGTCCCTTAATTTTTCATTATGAATCACATCATCAATCGAATGGATGAACAAAAAGAAAAGAGACAGGCAGCAGGGATAATAAGTTTGCGACCGCGGGAAAATGTTCTCTTCGAGTTCCTTTCCCGAAATAAAAATAAAGTCACGAGCCGAGTAGATCTTTTAGAGTATGTTTGGAATTATGATAAAGCCACGAAGACCAACACATTGGATAGTCACATGACAAACCTCCGAAGAAAAATGGAAAGCGCTGGATACCCACAAACGATTCAAACAATTCACGGGCAGGGCTATAAATTATGTGACATCGAGTAAAAAAATCCCTTTTTGAAAAGAGTAGCCAATTTATTTTCTCAATTTTTTTAAATAATTTAATGCGGCATCCATTTGTGGATCTTTATTCTCTTGATAATCCTTTTGAGTTAAATCCACAAGCATATCAGGAGTAATGCCTACTTTATCAATATTTTGATTTTTTGGTGTATACCAGCGGGCAATAGTATATCGAAGACTTGAACCATCACTTAACTTATCCACCTCCTGAACACTCCCTTTTCCAAAAGATTGCTGCCCGATAATAAAACCGCGTTTATAATCTTGAAGAGCTCCAGCTAAAATTTCCGAAGCCGAAGCCGTTCCTTTATTAATCAAAACCACAACGGGAACGTCGGCCAATCGAGCTTCACCAGTAGTATAAAGGGTTTCATTATCTTTTTCGTGGCGACGCTTAATCGTCACGGCATCAACTTTCCCCTTAAAAAAGTCAGACATAATATCGACGGCAATATCCAGATATCCGCCACCATTATAACGTAAATCAATAATAATACCTTTTGGCTCATTGAGAAGGAGTTTTTCCACTTTATCGTCAAATTCAGCTTCCGTAACATCATTGAACTGGCTAATTTCCAAGTAAAAAATACCATCCCCCTTATCTTCAAGAGAAACACTTTCAACATTGACCGTATCCCGCACAATAGAAACGGTGAACGGTTCATTAACACCTTGTCGCAAAATTGTTAAAATAACACCCGTCCCTTTTTCTCCTCTTATTTTCATAATGGCATCAAAAAGCGTCATATCGGCTGTTAAAACACCATCAATTTTATAAATAATATCATTCGGCTTAAGGCCTGCTTTTTCCGCAGGAGAGTTCTTCAAAGGAGAAACCACAATAAGATTTTGATCTTGCACCGTTAGCTCTGCCCCAATACCTTCTAACTCACCATGAAGACTCTGATCAAAATCCTTCGTTTCGCTCGGCGTCATGTAAACCGTATAAGGGTCGTTAAGAGAACTCACCATCCCTTTAATGGCTCCATACGTCATATTTTCTTGATTTACTGCCGTTTCATCGACATACATTTCCTGAAGCATCCTCCAGACTTTCCAGAAAAGTCGCAAATCCGCCTCTTCTTTTTCAGTTCCTTCACGTAAAGATGAGACTTTATTAGCTGATACCGTTCCTGATGGTGAAGTTATTCCTGTTGCTCCTTTCGTCAAATAAAAATAGCGGGCTGCCTCCCATCCTGCCAAAAAGAAAAGGGCAAAAAGAAGGAAATAAAGTGCCGTGAAAGAAATTTTTTTAAAATTGGCCATACCGGGAAATTATAACATAGATAATAAGAGAAACGAAGGAAACTAAAAATCATTACGCAATGAAATCAACAGAGCGTTGAATTCTTTGTACTTTAACAGCCTTACGGGTGGTATCATCAATTTCAATAAAAAGAGCATTAAAAACGGTAGGGCCGCTTGCCACCTCATGCTTCACAGGCATCTGAGTCAAAAAATGCTCAATAATCCCTTTCTTTTCTGCTCCTATAATAGAATCGATTGGCCCAGTAAAACCGACATCCGATTGAAAAGCCGTTCCGTTAGGTAAAATCCTCTCATCGGCAGTAGGAACATGAGTATGCGTACCAATGACGGCACTTACGCGACCATCTAAATAATGAGCCAGAGCCGCCTTCTCGCTTGTTGCCTCCGCATGAATATCCACAATAATCGCCTGTAAATTTTCATGAGACGTCTCTTTTAAAATGGTATCAATCGTACGGAAAGGACAATCGAACTGTCCGGGCATAAAAATGCGACCCATAAGATTCACGACCAAAACTTTTTGCATAAGTCCACCAGAAACTATTTGATATCCTCGTCCTGTGGCTGACGGAGGGTAATTTGCTGGTCGGATAAGTGGGAGTTTGGGATTTTCCAAAAAGGGAATAATAGCTTTTTCTTTATAGATATGGTTCCCGGAAGTAAAAAAATCGACTCCCGCTTTTTGCATCTCCTTAATGTTTTCTTCAGATATTCCTTTGCCATGATGCATATTCTCGGCATTGGCAATAACAAGGTGTAAAGCCAATTTTCGACGATATTCCCCTAGGAACTTCGTAATAGTATTCCGGCCAGGTTTTCCGTAAATATCTCCAATAAAAAGTATATTCATAGAGCAATTATAAGAAATATCCCTAGAAATGGCACGCTCATTTTTCACTTTTATTTTAAGAAAATTTTAGAAGTGAAAGTTATATATAATGTGTCATATCAATACATGTTAAAAAAACTTGACGGTGAGTATATACTCACCTATGATGGTGTCAGTTTTTATTTCTTAAATTTTTTATATGTCTCAAACGGAAAAGCAAAAGGCGGTAGAACTGGCACTTGCTCAAATAGAACGAAGTTTTGGAAAAGGCTCCATCATGAAGCTGGGAACGGCTCAGCAAAGTGTTGTTGAAACTATTCCTACCGGATCTATTTCTCTTGATATTGCTTTAGGAGGAGGAATCCCACGAGGTCGGGTTATCGAAATTTTTGGCCCTGAAAGTTCGGGAAAAACAACGCTGACGCTTCACGTTATTGCACAGGCACAAAAACGTGGTGGTCAGGTGGCTTTTATAGATGCGGAACATGCTCTTGATCCTGAATATGCCAAAAAAATAGGAGTAGATATCGAAAGCTTGATTGTGGCACAACCTGATAGTGGAGAGCAGGCTTTGGAAATAACCGAAAGCCTCGTAAGATCCAATGCCATAGATGTAGTAGTGGTCGACTCGGTCGCTGCGTTGGTTCCTCGGGCAGAAATTGAAGGAGAAATGGGTGATGCTCACATGGGTTTGCAAGCTCGTTTAATGAGTCAGGCTTTGCGAAAACTTACCAGCACCATCAGTAAATCAAAGACCTCGGTTATCTTTATTAACCAGTTGCGCATGAAATTGGGAGTTATGTTTGGGAATCCGGAAACTACGCCGGGAGGAAATGCCCTCAAATTCTATGCCTCGGTTCGAATGGACATTCGAAGTATCGGAAAAATAGAAGAAGGAAGTGGTGATACAAAAGAAATTGTTGGAAGCAGGGTTCGGGTAAAAGTGGTAAAAAACAAGATTGCTCCTCCTTTCAAAACGGCAGAATTCGATATTATGTATAACAAAGGGATCTCTTATACGGGAGATTTGATAGATCTGGCGACGAAATATGAAATTGCGCGTAAGAGTGGGGCATTTTATACCTATAAAGATTTAAAACTTGGTCAGGGACGTGAAAATGCGAAAGCTTTTATTTCAGGGAATGAAAAAGTTATGAAAGCGCTCGAAAAAGAGGTGCTCGACCATGTACAAAAAATAAAAAATGATGAAGAAAAAAATTATGCTGAAGCTTCTCAAAAAGCATCAAAAGGAACGAAGCCTTTCTCGAAAGAAGAGAGTCCTGAAGACACCGAAGAGTAAAAACGAGAGAGAAAAAATAAGTTGATCTGAATTTCTTATGGCACAAAAAAAACTTTTAGAATATGCCTTAAAACTAATCTCACGCCGCCGCTATACTGAAAAAAATTTACGTCAAAAGCTGCGCATTCAGCAATCAAAACTGGAGCATCGTAAAAAAAGCGGCGGCCTGGAGGATAACGTTTCTCTAAAAATTGAAAAAATAGACCCAGAAGAGAGAACAGAAACAAAAAAAAATGAAGAAGTCGATGAAGCAGTAAGGAGGCTCATCGAGTACGGCTATCTTAATGATAGCGAATATGTCAAAGTTTTCACCAGTTCCGAACTGGCAAGAGCTCCTCAAAGTCTCCGTCTTATCACTCAGCGTCTCATTCAAAAAGGAATAAAGAAAGAGTTGATTAATCAGGCACTGGCGCAAATAAACATCAATGAATCGGAATTGGCTCGAAAAGCTGTCGAAAAAAAACTGAAGATTTTGAAAAAATTAACTCCTGAAAAGCAAAAAGAAAAACTTTATAGATTTCTCCTAAGCAGAGGTTTTTCCCTTTCAACTATTTACTCTGTGCTGAAGGATTCCTTGTAGCAATATTTCTTTACACCAAAGGCATTTTGCCGTAGAATACAGTCGTAAGGATGTTTTTTAAAAACATCTTCTCTTACCGTTTACGTAATTTTTAACAGACCTGTATGCAATCTCAATTTCTTGCGGCAATTAATCAGCTGTGTGATGAAAAAGGAATCCCTCGCGATGCCATTATTGATACGATAAAAGCGGCCCTCCGTGCTGCCTATCGTAAAGATTATGGAAATAGAGAACAAAATGTTGAAGTGGAACTCGATGAAAAAACGGAACGGTTCTCCGTTTTTTTATTAAAAGAGGTCGTTAAAAAAGTTGAATTGCCTGATACACAACTAACGCTTGCCGAAGCGAGAGAGTATAAAAAAGATGCGAAAGTCGGTGATCAGGTAAAAATCGATGTTACTCCTTTAGAATACGGTCGAATTGCGGCTCAATCCGCGAAGCAGGTTATTATCCAACGCCTTCAGGAAGCCGAACGTCAAATTATGTATGACACTTTCAAGGGACGTGAAAACGAACTGATCAATGCCCAGGTTCATCGCGTTGAAAACCAAAGCGTGTACGTCAATTTGGATAACAAAATTACAACCATTTTAATGAAGGATCAGCAGATCCCTCGTGAACGTTACTATGGAGGACAGCGTATTAAACTATACCTGGAAAAAGTGGAAAAAACGACAAAAGGACCACAAGTTTTGATTTCCCGAACTCATCCGAACTTAGTTCGAAAATTGATGGAATTGGAAATTCCGGAAATCAAAGCGGGCCTGGTCGAAATTAAAGGAATCGCTCGTGAACCCGGCGTCCGTTCTAAAATTGCCGTCTTTTCTTCCGATCCTAAAATCGATCCAATTGGGTCGTGTGTTGGACAAAAAGGAGTCCGCGTCACCAACATCATGGATGAATTGAACGGTGAAAGAATCGATATTATTCAATGGAGCAAAAACCCCCTTGACTTCATCAAAGCGGCTCTGGCCCCTGCAAAAGTGGCGCATATTGAAATAAATGCGGAAGGTCGACGTGCCAAGGTATACGTCAATCCGGATCAGCGCCCTCTCGCTATCGGACGTGAAGGTCAAAATGTTCGTCTTGCCTCACATTTATCAGGCTTCGAATTGGACATCATGGATGTAGGAGAACTGAGTCCTGAAGCAATGGCTAAACCAACGGTTGAAAGTATAGAACAACTGCCGGAAATGAAACCGGAATTAGTGGCAAAACTGGGAGCTGCAAATCTAACAAAAGTAGAACAATTGAAGGGACTTGGAGTGAAAGATTTCATGAGCGTAGAAGGGGTGACGGAAGAGGAAGCACACATGATAGTAGATGCTCTTAAAAAAGTGGCGCATTAAACCGACTCAATCACGATGTGAGGTAAAACTATTCATTAACTTCATCATATATGGAACCAATTAACGGAATCTCCATCGAAAAATATGCTGAATTATGTGCCCTTATGGCAGAAACGGGAGGAGACGAATCAAAAGAAATAGCCATTGCAGAAGCCAATGGAGTATCCGCTTCCGACTGGCAAGGTGCCAAAAAAGGATACCTTGCTCGGTTTACCGATCCGGCCGATATGGGTAAAACAGCTCTTGCTTTCATGCCACTGTTACAGGCGGCACAGGCAAAACTTCGGGGCGGCGGCGAACCATGCACGTTGGAAACGTACACTATCGTTCATGCCGAAATGGCTTTCAAAAAAGACCCCAACGATCCCACCAAAAAATATGATTTCATGAAAGTCCTGGAAGAACATGGATTCACGCATCCAAAATGGTTAGAGTGTGAAAACTATTGGACTCCCGTCGTGAATTATGACGAAAGGCCGGAGCTTAATGCCCGCTACAACCCAACCCTTGCCATGAAATTCAAGGAACTGATGCAAAAGGAAGCGGACAAAATTAACGGAATCGTCCGTTAAATAAATCTTAGTGTACCTATGGCTTCACTGAGAACTCAATTATCGTCCTGTTAATTTGGCGTTACAGAAAGATCAATATCACCACGACTGATTCCCAGTTGAACCCCTTCAGAATAAAGGCAGCTGGTGAAGCGATTTGCTGCCTCCGTCCGATCAGAGGGCCTTTCATTGCGAGGAGTAGCGCTTGGAAGAGGAATCATACGGAAATCCTCATAGGTATAGGGGTACCCTACAACGGGCATGAGGGAAAAGTGAATACTATCGTCACCTCGAAGGCCAGTAGCACATCGCCAGGCAATATAAGTAGCGGCAGATTTATCATACTGCCGGTACAACTCTTTCATTTGAAGATCGATAGCATCCCTAGAAGCTAAAGGAGGCAAACTATAGTGAGTCCTGGAACAAATTTTTTCCCCTCCTCCTTGATAACTATAAATATTGCTAAATAAGGGAACATCTTCCGACTTAATACCGGCCACCCCAAGAATCCTTTCAGGAGGGGCCATAACTGTTGTACTATGGGCAGATTTTGAAGTTCTCAATCGATCCGCCAAACAAGCGTTTAAATTCACATCACATGCCTCTTTGTAGTCACTCTGTTGTATAAGACGCGCCCATTTACCTGAAAGATCAGGAGTAGCCCACTCAAATGATCCCCTCGAAACAATATTTTGCAATCTTTCTCTTGTACTTATCTCTTTTACTTCACAGGACGCGTCAGCTACCAAAAAATCTATTCCACTGGCCGTACAAAATTGAGGATTTTCAGGATGAGGAGACATGGCTTTTCCAAAAGAAGTTTTAAAAAATGATGCACAACTGATTGAA
>CAYSYL010000045.1:10591-11523 GCA_964435355.1 uncultured Candidatus Peribacteria bacterium
ATAGTAGCCTTTGCCCATTGAGGATCAGGAGTCCACGCAGGGTTAAAGTCATTTTTTTCTCTGATGGCCGTCAAAAGCCGATCGGTTTCTTCAGCCGCCTCTCTTTTAGCCTCAGTTGGAAATTCTCCAGGAGAACGAACTTTTACGGTAGGAGCCGCCCACGGTCTAACCATATAAGGTCGATCAAGGCAGGTGGGTGTTTCTTTCTGAAACTGTTGGTAAATGTCAGCCTGGACCTTTTGTTGGATTGTTTGTTGAAGAGTTCCGCAACCAGCAAGTCCAATAGACAGTGCCGCAACACCGGCTGATATTCCATCTAACTTTCTAGATTCTTCCATAATGAAAAGGTGATAATAAATTAAAATTAGCAATGGTAGGGCGTTTGTATATTTCCCGAAAAAGTATAAAAATTAACGCCACCTTGAAGGTAGAATGCCTCTCGCTCCGAACGGACTCTGGCACACATATCAAAATTTTCGAGTGCCATGGTATAAAGAACATGAAATGCATCGATTAAAGCTTGTTTATTAGTAGTTTCCGGTAAACCATCAAATTCCTCATAACTTTGCACAATGAAGGTGCGTAAAGCCGATAATGCTTCTACCGGCATACTATGAGTAAGAGTTGCTTGTAAAGTTCTATCAACCACATCTATTAGGGTAGAATAGGTTAAAGTATCACTCATAGAAATATACAGTGGATCCCCTAATATTTCTCTCCGATTGGTAGTAGCTTCTTGACGATTTCTAAAAATCATTCCGATAGCCATCTTAGAATCCTTGGTAATAACAGCAATAACAACATCCCGATCTTTTACTTCACCAGAAGAAATAGGAGTAGTCAGGAGATTCTCTCCATCCACAGCGTCGAGAAAACACCGCTTTAATCTCTCATTGATCTCCGTCATAGTAATTAGTTCAAACAAGGAGAAT
>CAYSYL010000046.1:0-3295 GCA_964435355.1 uncultured Candidatus Peribacteria bacterium
AGGTGATATTGATCATATTTTCGTTATCGGAGGTGCTGCCATTTATGCCCAAGCGATTATGCGTCCTGAATGCGAAAAAATTTATCTTACCCGCGTTGAAGGTAATTTTGAATGCGATACATTTTTCCCTGCGATACCCGAAAGTTTTCGTCTTGAAAAAGAGTCCGAAGTTTTTAAAGAAAAGGGACAATTTTATAAGTTTTTACTTTTTTCACGACGTGATTCCTGCTGACACCTCTTACTCACCACGTTTTTAATGTGGGGATTTGTGCTTCACTCCTCTGATCTGTGTGACAGGGTTTTGGTTGAGATAGAGTTGTCTGGTTTTTCTGCCGGTTTTTCTACAACTTTTGCTATACCTAAAACGCCGCAAATGGCGATAATGACAGCACTGGCTATAATTCGAGGATCCCGCACTGCTACTCTTACGATGTTTGAAAAACCTTTCGCCTCTTGTCTTCTTGGCGTATTGGGAGTTTTATTTTTGCTCTGGGTTAATCTTTCAGCCATTGCTTTTTGCGCTGCTTCGAGAGCTTCTCTTTGTTCTGCTTGGATCGTAGCTACCTCTTTGGCAGTTAAACGACTCATAGCTTTTTCAGCCAAGTGACTTAAATCGGGGCCTTTGTTTGGACTTCTATTGTCTCTACGATACCCTCTCCTTCCCATACTGTCGCTTTCCATTGTCATATATATTTTTTATATTGTAATTACATTTTAAGCTTTATTTTTTTTGTTTGTCAAATCTGTTTAGGTTAATAGGGGCGTCTTCATAAAGAAATGTATTCTGCTCGTCTTTATTCTGATTGTCTTAAGGCAAGTAACATTGCGGCGACCCCTAATTGTTTGTCCCAGGCATTTTTATCAAATTGGCCATCCTGAACAAATTTTCCTCCTTCATATTTATCCGTAGCGGCATAGACATACGCACTGGGGAGCGCACGACTTTGTCGTCTGTACCCATCGCCATTGTAAAGTTCCGCAACTGTCAGAAGCATCCCCAGATCTTTGGTAGAAGATGTTATTCCTAAGCCATTTTTTACAGTATTAAACCTCTTAAGAGCATCAATGGCCGACTCTTTCCATGTGTAAAAAGTTAATCCTTTGGGAACATGAATAGTTGGCTTCCCCAGAGGATCGCCGTTGTGCAAACAGGTTTTGAAATTTCCGCCGGATTCCCTTTCATGGAGAGCAGCAATCAGCTCCCATGGATATCCTGTCGCCTTGGATACTTCTTCGTATATTGCCTGATGAGATCTCGCTTTTTCTACGAACTTTTTTAAACGGTTTACTTCCGAAGGGAGGAGGTGTGTGTTTAGTATGTTTTGACGATGATCTTCCAGCATTATTCTCAATTTTTGCTCTAAAGGCAGCTTGCTTTCAAAAGTTCTATGGATCACCTTTGATGGGAAAGTTTCATTTTTTTGATCTGGCTTCCTGTTATTGAATGAAGTGGCAAAGCCTATTTGAGAGCGAAGGAGAAAAACTTCCGATTTAGCAGTGCTATTCACTTCTTTCCTTTCACGTTCCAAGCGCTCGAGTTTGCGCTCTTGATTTTCCCTAGGAGGCCCCTGTTCAATTTTTTCAGAATGAGCATCAGTAGCAGCCCCCTGTTTAAAAAGAGCGACTTGCTCTTTTAAATGGCGAACCTGTACGGGAGAAGTGTTGAGCGGTTGAGTTTCTAAAAATTCTATTTCATCCCCATCAAACATTTTTATATAAACTTCCTGTCCTTTAGATAGGGCTTCCTTGTCGAAATACCCGATACGTCCGCTGGAACCAATGGCGCGTATCGCTCGAATGCTTGATGGCCCATCATTTCCGGGAGCTTTTTTTACTGCAATTTCTGTTACATTATCAGGAATGACATCCCCTGCTCCCACTTTTTTTTGTAAAATGTCGATAAGGTTTCCTCTTTCATCCCGGAAATTAACTTTGAATTTCAAGCGGTCACTTGATGGAAGAGGTTGAAGACAAGCTTGGCTAAGCAATATGAAACGGCGATAATATTTTTCCGGATTCATGACGGTACCGTCGGCATTCAAGGTACTTGCCTCTTTTTCTTCCTGTTCCGTTCTTCCACCGAGACGAACGGCGGTGACATCCCAGGCGTTGTTCCATTGATCAATGTTTTTCCTCAACTGTTTAAGAGTATCCGCATCCTTTTCGGGATGTTCCAATGCCTTGAGATAACTCTGCAAATCGTTTTTTTTCCTAGCCAGCTCTTTCTGGGTCTCAAGGGTAGCTGATGCTCCAGGCGAATGTTCAGGATTTGGAGTTGAAGCACTCATAATTTTTGGTTCGACGATATCTACTCATTATAGCAGATTTTCCGCTTTTTATGAACTTGAAATCATGAAGTTTCCTTTCTTTGTTGACTCTCTAATAGTTATTGTTTATTGTTGCGAAGCTTAATTAAGACTTAATTGGTATGATATCAATTCGGTTAAAAAAATCGGCTAATGAAAGCGAAACTTCGACTTCTCACTTCCTATTACCAGAACGTGAAACTAGAAATGGATTCCTCCATTTTTCACAAAAAGTAGACTATGGGCTTTTTTTAATGGCGGAATTAGCACAGAAAAGCGAGGGTGAACCCATCTCCTTAAGAACGGTGGCGAAAAAAAACATGATGTCGTTCTTTTTTTTGCAAAAAGTAGCCTTTGACTTACGAAAAGGAGGTTTGATTCAGGCTCATCGAGGGAAATCGGGCGGATATGTTTTAGTGAGAAAGCCTGAGTGTATTTCTTTATGTGAAGTTTTGGAAACTCTTGAAGGGCCTTTTGAATTAATTTCTTGCACTGGGAAAGGGCCGGAGCACTCCTTTTGCGAACGTGAAAAAAATTGTCACATGAGAGAAGGAATCGGGCAACTTGCCACTCTCATACGTACCATTTTTAGCCGTACTACTTTAGCTGATTTATTTTCTTTACCATGGAAAAAACATCTTCCAAATTAATGGCTCTTTGTTTGAAAAATTTTCAGGTTGCCATTGAAGGTAAAACTATCGTCAATGGAGTCAATCTTACTATTCATCCTGGCGAGATGCATGTCATCATGGGTCCCAACGGTTCCGGAAAGAGCAGTCTTTGCAATGCACTCATGGGGCATCCATCCTATGAAATAGCCGGAGGATCGGCTACCCTTGAAGGCGAAGATATCTTAGCTTTATCTCCTGATAAGCGTGCTCATGCCGGGCTTTTTTTAGCTTTTCAATATCCCCACGAAGTGGCGGGAGTAACGTTTGGCAATTTTGCGAGAACTGCCGTGAACGCCGTGAATAAAGCGCGCCATCCGG
>CAYSYL010000046.1:3305-11403 GCA_964435355.1 uncultured Candidatus Peribacteria bacterium
CTTCATATGGATAAAAGTTTTATTGGAAGAAATTTGAATGATGGTTTTTCCGGTGGTGAGAAAAAACGGGCAGAAATCGTTCAAATGGCTTTGCTTAAGCCAAAATATGCACTTCTTGATGAAATAGATTCCGGGCTTGATATCGATGCTTTAAAGCTTGTGGCTCAGGGGATACGGTCTGTGTTTGAACAACAGAAAATGGGAATCCTACTCATTACTCATTATCAGCGAATTTTAAACTATCTGAAGCCTGACTTCGTTCACGTCATGGCCCACGGGAATATCGTCCGATCGGGAGGCAGTGAATTGGCTCATGCTCTGGAAAAAAATGGTTACGAACAGTTTATTACGGCCTAAATCATTAAAATTGTATGGCAGCTCCTACCAAAAATCAGGAAAACGCTCTCAAAACACTCGAACAGTATAATTATGGGTTTCATGTTGATTCGAAATCTGTTTTTAAAGCTGAAAAAGGGTTAAATAGTGATATCGTGCGAGCTATTTCTTCGTATAAAAACGAGCCGAAATGGATGCTCGATTTTCGCCTGGAAGCTTTGGAGATTTTTCAGTCAAAACCCATGCCGAAATGGGGTGGAGATCTGAGCGGTATTGATTTTAATAATATCCATTACTATATAAAACCTTCCGACCGTCCTCAGCGTAGTTGGGACGATGTCCCCGATGAAATCAAGGATACTTTTGAACGCCTCGGCGTTCCAGAAGCAGAAAGAAAGTTCCTGGCTGGAAGCGGTGCGCAGTTTGAAAGTGAGATGGTGTACCACAATTTGCAAGAATCGTTGCAGAAAAAGGGTGTTATTTTTGAAGGAATTGATGATGCTCTCAAGCATCATCCTGAACTCTTTAAAGAGTATTTCGCGACTATTGTCCCACCTCGTGACAATAAATTCGCCGCATTGAACTCAGCCGTTTGGTCCGGGGGATCTTTCATTTATATTCCGAAAGGGGTCCACGTTGAACTTCCTCTTCAGGCTTATTTCCGCATTAATGCCGAAAATATGGGGCAGTTTGAAAGAACGCTCATCATTGCTGATGAAGGCTCTTCCGTTCACTATGTGGAAGGATGTACGGCTCCTACTTATTCCAGTGACTCATTACATTCCGCGGTCGTCGAAATTATTGTCAAAAAAGGCGCCCGAGTTCAATACACCACCATTCAGAACTGGTCGAACAATGTGTTTAATCTGGTGACAAAACGGGCAAAGGCCATGCGTGACGCCACTATGTTCTGGCTTGACTGTAATCTTGGAT
This sequence comes from uncultured Candidatus Peribacteria bacterium, assembly GCA_964435355.1. Lineage (GTDB taxonomy): Bacteria > Patescibacteriota > Gracilibacteria > UBA1369 > UBA1369 > CAYSYL01. The sequence goes on from CAYSYL010000046.1 coordinate 4,575, forward strand.
CAAAACTTACCATGAAGTATCCTGCTGTTTATTTGATGGAACCCGGTGCAAAAGCAGAAGTTTTATCGGTTGCCTTTGCCGGTAAGGGACAACATCAAGATGCCGGAGCCAAGGTTATTCATGCGGCACCTTTTACTACTTCTTCCATTAATTCCAAATCTATCAGTAAAGGCTCCGGAAGAACTTCTTACCGCGGATTGGTGAAAGTGTATCCCGGTATGAAAGGCGTGAAATCAAAAGTTTCCTGTGATGCGCTTCTTCTGGATCCTTTATCCCGATCCGATACGTACCCTACTATGGAAATTGATGAGGATGATGTCACCATCGAGCATGAAGCAACCGTTAGTAAAATCGGGGAAGAACAGCTTTTTTACCTTATGAGTAGAGGTTTAAATGAACAGGAAGCTGCTACCATGATCGTCAATGGTTTTATTGATCCTATCGTAAAACAACTCCCCATGGAATACGCCATTGAGTTGAATCGTTTAATGGCTATGGAAATGGAGGGTTCTGTCGGATAAATTTATTTTTATGTCTCATTCTTCTATTTTCACTCAACTTTCTTCCGAAATACTGATAAAGAAAAACGAATCGGTGTTTTTAGCCGTAAATTCCTTACAAGATTGTCGGATAATCGTAGAAGAAGGAGCCAAACTTATGCTTGTCATGATTGCCAATACACCGTGGGATGGCCATGCTAAGGTTATCTTTGAATGTAAAGGTAGAAATAGCGAAGTATTATTTTTATCCTTTGTCATAGGAACAAAAACAAATGCTTTTAGGTTTGAAACGATTTCCCAACAACTCGCTCCTCATACGAAGGCTTATTACCATGTGAGAGCCGTTATGCGCGATGATTCTAGCATTGAATATAAAGGAGATCTAATGATTGATCAAAAAGGACAAGGGGCTGATGCGTATCTTTCACATCGAACATTGTTACTTTCCGAAAATGCTCGAGCCCATACCACTCCAGCCCTTGAAATATTGGCCGACGATGTGAAGGCAGGCCATAGTGCAGCTGTCGGGAAAATCGATTCGGAAGCGCTTTTTTACACACTTAGCCGTGGGATCGATGAAGAAACAGCTAAAAAACTTTTTATTATCGGCTTTTTTGAACAACAAGTCCTTATGATCTCTGATCCAAATTTTCAGGAGAAAATCAGAAATGAAATTATGAAACATTTTGTTTAATTTTTAGGTCATTTTCAAATGTTATTTTATAAAGGAAAGCAGTGCGGGAAAAAATATGCTATTATACGCTACGGTTTTATATATTTTATTATTTTTAACCTTTTATGAAACTACTGTTTTCCTTTTGGGGACGAACTATACCGTTGGTCGTGAGTATCCTGGCATTGTCCTTATTCTCAGCGGCAACGGTTTTTGCCGCCGAACCTACCATCAATAACGTCTTATATGGGCAAGTATACAACAATGATCCCCAAGCTGTTTTATTAGATGCTGGGACGCCGGTTTCAATGTATATAAATATTATCGGACATAGTGGGGATGATTTGCCTCTCACGGTTCATTATGATTACACTTCAGGACTTTTTGTTTTATTGAATGGCAAAGTTAGTACGCTTCCCGGAAAGGTCAAAGAGGAAATTTTAAATGAAAATGGACTTCCTATTTATGATTTTGGCAATTCTGGAGCCGACGTTCGCTCCAATGGCGTTGTTACCCTTACCTGGGATGGAACCTGTAATGTCGCAAGTGCCGTCTGTAACGCTGGGGATTACGTTGCCTCAGCAGGAGCAAAATACAAGCTTTCTATTAAAGCTACCAATGGTAATGACTGGAACAGCGCCATTACTTACGTAAGCGCCGATATTACTGTCAATGATTACATTGCTCCCACTATTTTTCAGGAATCGCCTCTTCCTCCGGCTATTTATGATTCTACCAGCAACAGCACTTTCGATGTTTATTATAAATATACAAAAGGAACTGGTGGTGGTAAGGGAGCTTCCCTTGATGTTTCCTTGAAAGTCAAAGGCCCCTCCGGAGAAAGTGTCGTCACTCAGCAACATGACTACCAATCCATTGTTCTTAATCCGATAAAAATTTCCTGGAACGGTCAAATAAATGGACAACCGGCTTCCGCTGGCGATTACAGTTATACGGTTTCCCTCACATCGACTTTCAAAAAATTACCGATAGAAGCTCCAAATAAAATTGAAGGAACATTTAAAATTATGGCTACCTCAGTAGATCCAAATCCAAGTCCGGTTCCAAATCCCGATCCAATTCCTTCTCCAAATCCGGCTCCGAATCCATCGCCTTCCCCTGTTTCCTGCGGAGGTTTTCCAGATGTTCAAGCGTCCGATTGCCAGGTGGCTGAATATGTCAAAAGCATTGGAGCCATGACTGGTTATTCTAACGGAAATTTTGGACCAGACAACAATCTGAATAGAGCTGAAATTGCTAAAATCGTCGAAGTAACTTTTAAAAAGTTTAGCGAATCAAAAGATTATTGTCTTGGTTCCAATCCTTTTCCCGATGTAACTGCCAGTCTTTGGGCTTTTCAATATATTTGTCGAGGACAGAGTCTCGGAATGATCACGGGGTATTTGTCCGGTCCAGACAAAGGATTTTACCGTCCCGAACGGAATGTGAATCGTGCCGAGTTTCTCGCTCTTGTTTTACGCAATGTATCTGATTCCATGCCTACAGGGACAAGTTATAAAGATGTCGCTTCAGGAGAATGGTATGAAAAATATGCGAAGTTTTCTTACGACAAGAAACTTTTTTCCGGCAGTTATCTTTATCCAACTCAACCAACCCGCCGAATCGAAGTAGCACGCGTTCTTTATCGGCTTCATGAGTTGGGAAAAATATAATAGCTATGGCGGATAAAATTTTTCTTAGTTTGGCCATCGATATCATGCCGGGACATAAAAAAAGGTTTGTCGTCGGGGCAGAAAAAATAATGGTGGCTAATATAGATGGAGAGTACTTCGGCGTTCAGGATACCTGTAGTCATGCTCAAGCCTCTCTTACAGCGGGAAAACTCATCGGATGCGAAATTGAATGTCCGCTTCACGGCGCTCGGTTTGATGTCCGAACGGGAGAAGTGAAGGTTTTACCCGCTGTGATTCCGCTAAGGAAATATCAGATCATTGTGGAAGATGAGAAACTCTATCTCCTTTTATAACCATTTTCGATGCATTATAAAAAAGAGTTCCCTATTCTTGAAAAAAAAATGAACGGGAAACCGCTCGTTTATTTAGATAGCGCTTCAACGACCCAGAAGCCCGATGTCGTTATAGATGCTCTGCGCCATTACTATAAAAATACCAATGCCAATATTCATAGAGGCGTCTATCCTCTTTCAGAGGAGGCAACTGAAATGTATGAGGCAACACGGTCGACGGTAGCTCAATTTATCGGAGCTCATGAACCAGCAGAAATTATTTTTACCCGCAATGCTACGGAAGCGATTAATTTAGTGGCATATTGTTATGGAGATATAGCCGTGAAAGAAGGTGATAATGTCGTCATCACCTTATTAGAGCACCATTCCAATGTAGTCCCCTGGCAAGAGTTATGCCGCCGGAAAAAGGCGGAACTTCGAATTTTACCTCTCTTGGAGGATGGAACGATTGAGATGGAAAACTTAAACTCTTTTATCGATACTCAAACAAAAATTGTAGCGTTCAGTCAGATGTCCAATGTGCTCGGGACGATTCTTCCTCTTAAAGAACTGATACACACTGCAAAGAAAGTGGGAGCCATAACAGTGGTTGACGGGGCTCAGGGCCTTCCACATTTAGGTATGAATGTTAAAGATGCGGGTTGTGACTTTTATGCTTTTTCTTCCCATAAAATGTTGGGGCCGACAGGCGTCGGGGTGTTGTATGGACGTCGTGAACTGCTTGAAGCAATGCCTCCTTTTTTATTCGGTGGCGACATGATTCGCGAGGTACATCAAAAAAGTGCTACTTGGAACGATCTCCCCTGGAAATTTGAAGCAGGGACTCCCAATATCGCGGATGTTATCGCTTTTCGAACAGCTCTCGAATATCTTGAAAAAATAGGATTTGATACTCTTTTGGAGCATGATACAAAACTTCATACCTATGCCAGAAAAAAACTTTCGGCCCTTCCGGGATTGAAATTTTTTGGCCCTTCTTCCCCGAAGGGAACCAGTATTGTCTCTTTTACTTTGCCATCGGTCCATCCTCACGATATTGGCTCTATTTTAAGTCAGGAAGGAGTGGCGATACGGACAGGCCATCATTGCTGCCAACCGTTAATGGAACATTTAAAAATTCCCGCTACGGCTCGCATGAGTTTTTATATTTATAATAGCGAAGAGGATATCGATATCGCCTATGAAGCTCTGAAAAAGGTATATTCGATTTTTAAAATTTGATTTTTGACGTCATGGATCTTTATGCGGAAAATATTTTAGATCATTATAAAAATCCTCATCATAAAGGGCATTTGAATAATGCAACTACAAGTTTTTCCGATTCGAATCCGCTTTGTGGGGATAAGATAACTATCGAATTGCTCATTGAAAAAGGCATGGTGGTGGACGCCGCTTTCACCGGTGAGGGATGTGCTATTAGTCAAGCTTCTGCCTCGATTTTAATGGACGAGATTATCGGGAAAGGAGTTTCGGACTTGCAGCATCTCAAGAATGAAGATATTTTTGCTATGATCGGTGTTCCCTTGAGTCCTTCGCGCGTGAAATGCGGATTGCTCTGCTTTACCACTCTCAAGAAAGCGCTCACTCTTTTGCCTCGAGGAAATATTAACATCAGTGAAATTTAATTATCTTCTATGAGTTCTGCCAAGCCAAATGCATCCAAATCACCGAAGAAATTCGATGAAAGCAGTCCTTACTACCATGTTTTAAACCAGGTGGTGGACCCGGAGTTGGGTATTGGTATAGCTGATATGGGTATTATTTATGGTGTTACGGAAAAAAAGGGGGTCGTGAATGTCGTTATGACGCTCACTTCCATGGGGTGTCCTGCGGGGCCTCAAATTACGACGGATATCGATGCTATTTTGCATCTTCAGGACAATGTTAAAGATGTTCAGATCGAGGTTGTCTGGGAGCCTGCCTGGAATCCTGATATGATGAAACCTGAGCTTAAAGCGATGCTTTTCGGGAATTAATTTAACCAACAGAAAATGTTTTTTGAAGATTTTAAGAGCGCTCTACAGCAAAAATTTGCCGGTTGTATTTTTGATATTGATGGTACACTCACAGAAATTGGGGAGGAGTTGATTCCGGAGTATCTTTGTAAAACTTTAGGGGAACTCTCTTTGGAAGTTCCCATGGCGGTCTGCTCGGGAAGGCTTTTAAAGGGCGCGTTAAAAAGAGTTTCCGGTATTTTTGCCGCATCGACTGATCCTGAAAAATGTCGCAAAAACTGGCTTATATTTGTAGAAAATGGAGCCATAGGTTATGCCTATGACGCTGCTTCTTCCGAATATAAGGAGTTTTTTCGAGCGACCTATCCTTATTCTGAAGAACATCGCCAACAACTTTTTACTCATTTATGCGAAGTATTTCAGTCGAGGCTCAAAAGTTTTGCCCAGGGAAATATCGGATTTAACTTCAGTCCTTCGGGGTACGGAGAAATACGTGGAGAAGCTTTAGCGGAGGAATGTAAAATTTTAGCTTTGGATATGATGGAAGCCATAAAAAAATTTGATCCCGAGCAGTTATTAACTGCCGGAGCTTCGGGGATCGGTGTTTTAGTGTATCCCAAAAACGGCTCTAAAGATAACGGAGTCCGGGAGTTTGGAAATTTTCTCCGTTCGAAAGGATTTTCTGTAAGCAAGGAATGCCGTGAGATCGTCGCGGTCGGTGATCAGCCAGGAGAATGTGGAAATGATCGCAGTTTTTTGAACGGCACCTTGGGAACTCCGTTTACCGTTGGAGCATCAGTAAAAAACTCATTGTATCCTTTAGCGGTATATGATCTGATAACTCGCGATACTCTGAAGGGGGCGAAAGCGACCGACTATCTTGTGAAAAATTTGCGTTTTGTTTCTTCGGGGAGATGAATTTTATTCGTATCGAAGCGCTTCAATGGGGTTAAGGCGGGATGCTCTTCTGGCAGGGACAATCCCAAATATGACGCCGATAAGAATAGTGACTCCTAAAGAAATGAATAATGCTGGGCCATTGATTAAAAATTGCCACGAGGATTGGAATTGCTTTATCACAAAAGAGAGTAACCAGGAAAAAGTTACTCCTCCTATTACTCCGACAATTCCGCCGATACAGGTGAGAGCGACCGCCTCAATTAAAAACTGCAGAAGAATGTCTCTTTCGGTTGCTCCTACCGCTTTTCTGAGTCCGATTTCGCGGGTTCTTTGATTTACGGCGACAAACATAATATTCATTATGCCAATGCCTCCCACAATGAGAGAAATTGAGGCGATCAAAGCGATGAAAAGGGTTAGCACACTTGAAACGGCCGTAAAAATTCCGAGCGCCTGTTCCTGAGAAATAATGCTAAAGTCATCTTTTGCCAGATCGTTTTCCGGGTTATTGATATTATGAAGTTGCCGTAAGGTCTGACGCGATGAAATAATGGCTTCATCCATGGGTACTTTAACATTCGCCATGATGGTTTGAACGTAATCGACGCCAAATAAATAGGTCTGCATTGAGGTTATCGGGATGAATATCATATCATCGTAACTTTCGAACGCGTTGCCTCCCTGCTCTTCCATAACTCCGACTATTTTGAAACTGAGACCTTTTATTTTTATTTCCTGACCTATGGGATCCTGGTCACTAAATATTTTTTCGCTCACTTTTGAACCGAGAACAACCATTCGAGAGGAACTGGCC
>CAYSYL010000047.1:0-11160 GCA_964435355.1 uncultured Candidatus Peribacteria bacterium
GCGTTAAGGATATGCATCAATTGCTCAACAAACCGTCTTATGACACTAAAAGTTCAGCCATACCAAGTTTAGGAGATATACTCGCCCCCGAGGCATCTTTTCAAGGGGAGGAAAAGTACGAAAAGCATCCACTCCCTGAAAGTTGTAAATATGAAAAATGGAAGGGAAACAGTCTGGAAATGGCTGATGAAAAACCTTTTTATTCTCATGAAGATACTCTGAAAACTCCCACCGTTAAAAACAAGACTGTTGAAATATGGATAGAAAAAATTCCTTCATGGAAAAAGCCATACCTAATAAAGAGCATCAATATGGCAAGATTTTTCAATCAACTTCGGGAGTATGGTCGATGGCTGACAGTAAGACACATCCATCATCTACGAGGACTTCTTCCCTCCCCCTCCAAAGTTCACGATTCCATTCACAAAAAAGCTATATTCTTCATGACCATTTCCGAAGCGATTTCAGGGAATTTTTCAACAAAAATCTTGGAGGAAAGGCGAACGAAGCATGAGTATTTCAATAAATTCACCTTTCCTGAAAAATTAAATGACAAACCAATAATTTCAACTCAGAAAGCAGTGGGGGTCTCTAAAGGCATCGTAAAAGGGACCCTCACCGATCTGCAACATTTACCATCTACAGAAAATCCAATTCTTTTTACTCCCCTCCTGACTCCCGACTTGGTCCATTACTTTAAAAAAGTGAAAGGAATCATCTCAAAACAAGGCGGAATACTTTCACATATAGCAATAATAGGCCGCGAAAATGGAATTCCGATAATCACGAATGTAAATATGGAATCGATGGAATTAAGAATAGGAGACCAGATTGAAATGGATGGCTCAACGGGTGAAATAAGAAAAATTTAATAACTTTTCCATGAAAAAAAACTCATTACTGATAATCCCTATGGTACTCCTGACTTTCATCATGGGATTTGGCCTGTCTCAAACACTCAATATCCTCTTTTCCCAAACAAACGAAAACGTTGAACCTTCTGTCATTCCCTCTACAACAAAAGCTAATCGACACTTTTTTAGTGAGGATATAGTCCTCTACGGCACGGACGACCAGGGAGAACCATTTTTTCTCAAGCTCAATCTCAATCGAAAGCAGGAAGGTGAAAACCGGTATATCCATTACTACTTTGGGAATCTTATATACGGCAAAACCAACATCACGGATTATATCGATTTTCATAAGGACGCGCCCATCGTTCCCGCTGAAAAATGGTTTACTTCGTACAACCATCAACATTCAACGGATCTTTCCCCCCGTGAAAAATACCATTTCACTCTGAACTTAAAAGGTAATACTGTAAAAGTTTCCATTCAAGATCTCGAAGGAGATTTCTTAATTCGAAATCGTCTCGAGTACAGTAAGTATGCAAGTATTGGGAAAGCAAAAGTTCAAATAGGAAAAACAGACATCTCAGCTGAAGCCTTCGTAACCACCATCTACTCGGAAAACTATGAGAAACTGATATTTTTTGATGGTTATGACAAGGTCCAGCCTCTCACCGACTATCTAATATTTTGGGATGAGAAAGGATCTTTTTATTTAATTGATCATAGCGTTGTTGAACCAAAAAATCCCTACTATCCTTCCCATACATGGCTACTCTATAAAGATGGCACTGAAGGATGGGCAAAAAAGGGATTTGAAATAACCAGCGAACTGGAAAAGCAAAACAATATTCCAAAGCAGTGGAATATACAAATTCCATTTTTAAAGGCCGAAGTTAGTCTTGAAACGATAAAATTTTTCGAAAAAAGCACCTCGGAAGGAATTGCTTCAGGAAACATTAAAACGCCTCAAGGCACATACAAAATACAGGGCTTTTTCGAACGACACGAGTAAGAGCCTGTTACTCAATCTGCAACCCTCCCAAATCCATATAATATTCCTTCGATTTCTTTGGATTTATATAAACGGGAATCAAATATTTTTCGTTTGAACTCCTCGACTGTAAGGTTTGCAAGGCTCGAGAGGTAGCATCTTTAAGGTAAAAAGGCCCCCCATCATCGGGCCATATATCCTCACTACAAAAAAGACGGCCCTCCCCTTCACTATAAACAACCATCGGGGATTCTCCATTAATGCTGGTATTCCATCGTCGATCAACTCTTTTAAAGACGGTCATTTTCTTTTGTCCATGGGCTTTCAACCATACAATTTTCTTTTCACTTAAAGCTCTTCGACGGAAGAGAAACATTAGGAAAAAAATAACCGTACCGACAAAAAAGCCTGCCGCCGTCCAATAGTCTCCTCTGCTAAAAAAAATATAGGTTCCATAGCCAAAAATCATAATCGGAACCAGATACATCAGAAAGACAGTGATAAAAAAATGAATAATTTCCAAAATAATCGAAGCCATCAAAAATATAAAATAACGCCCTAAAAATAAACTATCGTCTGCCGATTGTCCATGAGGAGGAAATATAAAAAAGAACATATTGAGAAAACAGATTCAATGTTCAATGACCCCAAAGTTTGATCGGTCTCATAGCTTTCAAAAGCGAAACAAAAACTCTCAAACAGGAATATCCCAAAGCAACGCCAAGACAGTTCAGAAGAATATCATCAACATCCGTGAGACGGTATGAATACCCGACCATCCGGGACATCAGAAACTGACTCGCTTCAATGGCAAAAGAAAAATAAAAACCTGCCACCATAACTCTGAAAAAAGAGTTTCTTTTTTCAAAGACAAGAGGCAGGAGAAAGCCAAAAGGCATCCCCAATAAAATATTTCCGCCAGTCTGTCTCATAACCATCATAAGGCGAAAATCATAGCCAAAAGTATCATGAGGAACAGGTGTCAGTTGGACAATAGCATCGCTCAGGAAAGTGAAAGGAATATAATTGTTATCCTCCATATCATGAACCTCTTTCGTGTCTTCTATATAAGTCTTATCAACAGGAAGAGGGAACAGGGTCACACTTATAACAGTCATCACATAGAAATAAAAGAGAGAGAAAAAAAGAATCGATGAAGCCTTTTTTTTACGCAAAAGCCACACCACCAGGAAAATGATATAAACTGGAAGCGATAGGGTAAAAACGAAATCGGACTCAAGCATACGTTAAATTTAATAATTGAAGAGACGGGCCTGATCATCATCAATCACCATACGATCCTTAAATTTCTGAAAAAATATAAAATAATTTCCAGGCCCAACATTTGTCCAAACAGCTCTCCCGAAGGAAGTTCTGGGCAATGTATCTGTCCCAATCGTATCATCCGGATAAGGCCAAGGATTATCTCGTTTTAGCGTAACGGTATATATCGAATTCTCGGATTTAGCGTCGGGATAATGAGAATCTGGATAAGTAACAGGAGTTGCTTCAAAAGCAATATTTTGACCATCAAAATATCGAGAAACACTGGTGAGTTCATGGGCAAAGGCAAAAGGAACAGTATAACTACTTGCCAAAACAATATTGACCCACAAGAAACCTATAATAATAGCTAAAAAAAAATCTATAACCGTTTTTATATTTCTAATCATCATTAAGAATAAGAGAAAAGAACTACGTACATAGCCTTACTACGAAAAGACAATAACAGATACAGTTGTAAGTCGATATAAATACAAGTAAAAAATGGATCACCTTAATAAAAATGGCTATTATTAATGAATAAATAAATGTTTACACTTGTTGAAAAATTTTCTACATTATATTTTTCAAAAAAGGATAATAAAAATCCACCGGTGATAGATACGAAAAATGGGTAACACTACCAGTGAATACTTGATCTTTCATAGAGAAAAAGGAATTTTGCAGAGGCTCCGTAAACCCGCTACAATACCAATAGTTTATGATAGTTTACCTATGGATTTGAGTGTTTCAACGTACCTCCTCAAGTTGATGCGCGAATGGGAGAGTGGACATGCACGGGAGCACAGCTACAGACCAGCGCTTAAAGACCTTATTGAAGCTATCGACCCAACCGTCTTAGCCATCAATGAACCGAAACGACAGGAAGTCGGAGCCCCGGATTTCATTATCAGCCGTAAAGATGTTCCGATTGCTTTCATAGAAGCCAAGGATATCGACGTTGATCTTGGAAGCATTGAAAAGTCTGAACAAATTAAGCGCTATCAGGGGTTGGGCAATCTTTTGGTAACCAACTATCTCGAATTTTCTTTTTTTGAATTTGAAAAAAAAGTTGCCTCAATTAGCCTTGGACGCGTGGTAAATGGAAAAATTTTCTTTGCTTCAGAAAACTTTAAAGAGTGTGAACTGTTATTAAAAAACTTCCTCAGCAAAACAGTCAGAACAATTACCCAGGCAAAAAGTTTAGCCAAAATCATGGCTGACAAAGCCAAACTCATGCGCGAAATTATTGTAAAATCCCTCATAAGCGGACACGGAGAATCAGCGGCGCTCCATGAACAGTTTCTGGCCTTTCAAAAGATTTTAATTGATGACCTCACCCAAGAAGCCTTTGCCGACATTTACGCTCAAACCATTACCTATGGCCTTTTTGCTGCCCGATATCACGATACAACATTGGAAAATTTTACCCGTCAGGAAGCGGAGTATTTAATACCAAAATCCAATCCATTTTTACGAAAGTTTTTTCACCATATTGCCGGGCCGGATTTAGATGATCGTATAGTTTGGATAGTCGACGCCCTCGCAGATGTTTTCAACCATTGTGATCTCACAGCCATCCTGAAAAACTTTGGCAAAACAACAGGGCGGCTCGATCCAGTGCTCCATTTTTATGAAACGTTCCTATCAGAGTATGATCCCAAACTCCGGAAAGCCCGCGGCGTTTATTACACACCTGAGCCAGTAGTAAATTATATCGTACGGTCAGTTGACCACATACTTAAAACTTATTTTGGCCTTGCTGAAGGATTAAAAGACACCTCGAAAATTGAGATTCACTATGAAGGACAGGGAAAAACAGAAAAAGAACGCAAGCAGAAAAAAATAGTCCATAAAGTGCAAGTACTCGATCCAGCCACCGGAACAGGAACATTTTTAAATGAAGTAATCAAATACATTCATCAAAGTTTTGTCGGACAGGAAGGAATCTGGAACACTTACGTCCATCAACATCTTTTACCCCGGATACATGGCTTTGAGCTGATGATGGCTTCATATACCATTGCCCACCTCAAGCTCGGAATGTTTTTAAATGAATCCGGCTATAAAGGCGATGATGAGCGCCTGGGCATTTACCTGACCAATAGCTTAAACGACGCCCATGAAGACACAAACACACTTTTTGCAACATGGCTTTCAAAGGAAGCGAATGAAGCCAACGATATAAAGAAAAACGTACCAATCATGGTAGTGCTCGGAAACCCGCCATATAGCGTCAGTTCGCACAATAATGGAGAGTGGATTTCAAAAAAAGTATCTGATTATAAAGAAGGATTAAATGAAAAAAATATTCAGCCTCTTTCAGACGATTATATCAAATTTTTACGCTACGCACAGTACTGCGTTGAAAAAAACGGTTCAGGGATAGTCGCCATGATTACCAATAACTCCTTTTTAGATGGCGTTATCCATCGAAAAATGCGCAAGTCCTTACTGGAAACTTTCGATACCATATATATTTACGACCTCCATGGAAATGCCAAGAAGAAAGAGACAGCTCCAGACGGCAGCAAAGACGAAAACGTTTTTGACATCATGCAAGGAGTTTCCATCAATATTTTCGTTAAAACGACGGATTCAAAAAAAGATGCGACCGTCTACCATGTGGATAGTTACGGTACTCGAGAATTGAAGTATGAACGACTTTGGAATGAGACCTTAAGAACAGCCGGATATAAAAAATTGGAACCAAAAGCACCCTACCACTTTTTTGTACCGAAAGATTTTGCAGGTAAAGACAAGTATGAAATGGGTGTAAGTATAAGTTTATTATTTAAGAATTTTATTACTGGAGTTCAAACAAAACGCGATGGATTATTTATTGATTTTGAAAAACAAGTTTTATCAGAGAGAATTAAAATTTTATTAACCAAAAATTATGGTAATGAATTTGTAAAAAATTTTAAAATAGAAGATTCTTCAGGTTATAAACTGTTAAAAAGAATTAATATATGTAAATTTGATGAAAAATTTTTAACAAAAATATTATACAGACCATTCGATATTAGAGATATTTATTATGATCAGAATTTAATAGGAAGAGCCTTCGATAAAGTGATGAAACATTTTATCAAAGGACAAAATTATGGGCTTATAACATTGCGGTTAAATGGTTCAAATGAAGAATTTGTTGCTATGATTACGAAAACAATAGTAGAAAAAGGGTCATTGCCACGAGGGAATTATTGTGTCTTTCCCCTCTACCTCTACCCTGAAACCGACGCAACCTCGCAAAGCTCCCTGCAGGAACAACCCCTCTCTCGCACCCCCAACTTAAACCTCGAAATCGTTAATCAAATCGCCCAAAAACTCGACCTCACCTTTACTCCCGAGCGCAGCCAAGACGCCGACACTTTCTGTCCCGAAGACCTTTTAGATTACATTTATGCCGTTCTCCACTCCCCTACCTATCGCGAAACCTACAAAGAATTTTTAAAGATAGATTTTCCACGAGTGCCATTTACCAACAAAAAAGAGCTGTTTTTTCAGCTGAAAGAAAAAGGCAAAGCTTTGCGCGAACTCCACCTTCTGACCTCCCCAGTCCTCGATAAACTGATAACCGGATACCCCATAAACGGCTCCAATACGGTTGAAAAGGTTTCATATGAGATACAGGGTGAAAAAGGAAGAGTGTTCATCAACAAAGAACAGTACTTTGAAGACGTACCAAAAGTTGCGTGGAATTTTTATGTTGGCGGCTATCAGCCAGCGCAAAAATGGCTGAAAGACCGTAAAGGCCGCACCCTTGATTTTGAAGATATAATGCACTATCAAAAAATAATCGTCGCCCTGGCGAAAACCAGCCACTTAATGAAAGAAATTGATAGTATGGGCAAATCTGAAATAGGATAAAAGCAGTTCTCCCAAAACAATCCACCATACTCATAATCAACCTTTTCGCAACTCTTCGAGGAATGTGACGAAAAGTCTCACCCCAAAACCGGTCCCCATGGGGGACTCATATTTTTTGGGATCCTTCACAAAAGCCGGCCCTGCAATATCAATATGCGCCCATTTTTTATCTTCGACGAACTCTTCCAAAAAGGCAGCCGCTTTCAATGCTCCCGCCTGAGGGGAAAAATCATGATTTCGTAAATCTGCAATTTTACTTTTCATTTTCTTGCGATCATCAGGATGAATTGGCAGTTCCCACAAAAGTTCGTCACACGTTTCGCCGGCATGTTTCAGTTTTTTAAGAAGCTCCGCATCATTCCCAAAAAGCCCCGCAAAACGCTCCCCTAAAGCCAGGACACAAACACCGGTAAGCGTCGCAATATCGATAATATATTCCGGCTGAAAATGACGAATGGCATACGTTATGGCGTCACAAAGAATCATTCTCCCCTCAGCATCTGTATTCACTATCTCTACGGTTTTCCCGGAATAAGTGGTCACAATATCAGAAGGTTTTTGGGCTTTTGCATTAATAACATTATCGGTGAGCGGAAAAATTCCCACCACATGATGGTGAAGCTGAAGAGGTTTCAACACCTCAAAAAGACCCATAATAACAGCAGCTCCGGCCATATCAAGCTGCATTTCCTGCAACGACTGACCAGGCTTTAAATTATATCCGCCACTGTCAAAAATAATTCCTTTTCCTATAAAAACAATCGGTTTTTTTTTATCAGTTTTAGGAGGCGTATACTCAAGAACCACCATTTTTGCTTCCATGTCACTGCCACGATTAACCCCTAAAATGCCATGCATCCCCTTTTTTTCGAGCTGTTTCTGATCGAGAATACGAAGAGAATATCCATGCTTGCGAGCAATACCTTTCGATTGTTCCACCAGATAATCCACGTGTTTAAGTGATGGCCCCCTATTAACCAAATCACGAACGCGACAAACCGCTTCAGCAATGAGGAAACCTTTTTTTAAAGCTTTTCTAAACGACAGGGTGTCCTTTTTCACAATGAAACTGATTTTTCCTATCATTGCATTTTCGATTTCCTCTTTTTCCTTACCCGTCTTAAACTTGGCAAGACTAAAATTTCCAAACTCAACACCTTCAGCCAGTTCCTGGGCCAAAAAAGCAAACCCCGGTAAACACCACAGGGCGACCTCTCTCCTGGAAAAGGTCTTCAATTTTCTTACCAATTCCGCTGCCAACCCCCTCAAAACAGGACCAGAAAAAGTATCCTTAGTCCCCAATCCCCACACCAAAACACGCGATGGAAGTCCCTTTTCCTCCGGAAATAACATAACCATTTCCCCTGCTTTCCCAGTAAAATCTTTATTCTTAAAACGAAGTTTAACAAGTGTTTGATAAGGTTTCGGAAAAACAGTAGGCTCATTTTCAAAAACAGGAAGGATCAGCGTTTCAATTTCAAAGGGTAAAGATGTCAAAACCGTAAACTGCATAGAAGAATAAATGACAAATGAATATGCTGGTGATGTCGATGGGTAAAATGCCCCACACCATTTTATTCTTACATTATGACTTTGAATATACCATTTTATATGAATTCTCTGCTTCTCTATCGAAAGTCATTGTGGATGGCAGTGCAAGCATTGGAACTCTTATCCTGAAAACCAGTAAAAATACTGTGCCATCGATCATCAACACTAATATTCGGATCATTCATGCGGGGTGTTTTTGAAGGTGTTAACTTACCCGACAAATTTCCTTGATTCCAATGACTGAGACCGAGTCTAAAAGGACGTGCCACCATAAAAGGCATGTCGTACCCGATAGTTACATGACGCATGTCCGCTGCAATAAATCCGTAAAAAGGAGACGATTCATCAATAATAACAGCACTGTGCCTATCGCCAACAAGTTTTTGCAAAACTCTACAGCGATGGAGGGCGATCGAAATATCACGGCGAATGGCAAGGGCAACAATAACCGGAGCTTCAGGCAAAATAATGTACCCAGCTCGAGATATACGACCATTATTAACACTGCTTTGAAAGTAATCCTCAGCAAGATCACACACTGGTGAAACAATTCTCGATGCGATGACCTGGACTCCATTTCCCAAATACAACATTGAACCTTTTTACAACTAAGAAGAAAATACTATACAATAAATTGCATTTTGTCAAAGAGGGCGCCGCTGATGGATAAAGTGCTACATACCCACTACTACTTTAAAACCTGCAAAAGCAAAACGCTTCATATCAAAAGGCATTGGCCCCATATCTTTTCCATACTTTTTCTCGAAATAGGCCATCACTTTTTTATTGACCGAGTCGCGGTGCTTACGGGACTTATAAACAATAAATGAAAACCATACCGTTTCCGAAGGTTTAATCTTTGCCATTTTCGCGAAGGTAAAGGTGACATATTCTGGTTTTGCATCATCAATGATACATTCTTTATAATCAAGAGCTCCAAATTTTCCCCAGACAAGTTTTGCTTCGCTAGCAATTTTTTTGTATTTTGCGGTCTGATTTTTTGGGATGGGAATGACGAATCCATCGACGTAACCTCCTTTTGTCATAGTCAAGGTGATTAAAGATTAAAAAGATGAGTAAAGTTAATGTATCATTTTTTATAACATACCGCTCGTTTTTCCCAGTGATAAAGCTAAGAAGAATGATTTTTTCTCAAAATGATAAGTTATATAAAGTGGTACATTAAAACTAATATTGCTAGAATGAGTCATTCTAAATGAAATGAAGTATTATTTCAATATCTAACCATTAATAATGAATAAAATTTCTAGTGGCACAATTCATCAACTTCCGGAGGATCTAAAAGAAGCTCTCATAGCAGGGGCTAAAGCTCTCACAGCATGGGAAAGCCTTACCCCGCTCGCACGGAATGAGTGGATATGTTGGGTTATTTCAGGAAAACAACAGGAAACCCGGGATGATCACATAAAAAGAGCGGTCATGGATCTTATTGGAGGCAAACGCCGCCCTTGTTGCTGGATGGGGTGCATTCACCGCACCGATAAACCATTGAACGATTCGCAGAAGTATCTCATCAGTCGATCATCGAAAAAAGAGCATTGAAAATCTTACGAAGGTTCATAAATAAGCAGAGTTTAAGGAGTTATGACATGTATCAGAAAAATTCGTGAGAGAATTGAATATATAACGAATACTTTTAATGATTGACCTACTTTCAACTATATTCTGGTGTAAAGTCTATTACAGAGCCAATTTTTAAGAGGACTGCTTATGCACCAGAGCAGGCAGTGTCTCCTCTGATTTAGTAGTTAATAAGGATAATATTTCAAAATATTCTACTTTTTTCTTGTGAGCGAAAAATCCCGAAAAAAATCTAAATCCATTTTTCTTACTTCTCTTATAAAATCTTTTTTTAGCTCGGTGAAGTAATGCGCCTTCCCCCAGTGCTTCTTGCTCTCCTGCCTAATGCCTTTACGCAATTTCTTGGAATATCATCATAATTAGCATTCAATATTGCTTGTCGTGTTGGTATGAGATTCTCATAAGCCCTGCCATATATATATGGCCAGCTTCATGATACCTGGCTATCCATTCCGGGTCATTAGGTTTTTCAGGCACTTGGAGGCCATGATATTCGACACTGTTTTTTCTATTTTCCAGAAATTGAGCAACGGTAAATGCTTTCCAATATAAAACGCGTTGAGCCCAATCCATCAACGAGGATCCATCCGCCAACTCGTCAATTTTTAAAAAAGTTGCAGCCCTACTTCCTGTAGAACTTCTTCACTTTCTGTGGAGGTAAACGAAGATAGAAGAGGTGTTTCAGGGAGCTAAAACTATTTTGGCTGAAACCCATAGTGATGTTGATCGTGAGCGAATCCGGCTAGTAAAAGAAAATACCCGTTTGGAAAGATTATCGGAAAAACGTGATACCAATATAGATTTATTTGAAGCTTTTCTTCGGCTGGCGCGTAATCTCACTAAGGCCTACGATAAATCCAAGCCATCGGTTAAAATGGCCTATTTAAGTATTTTTTGGGAGCATTTCGAGCTGAAAGATCGGGTAATATCTAAAGCAGTACCCTCAAAAATAGCAAGCGCTCTGCTGAACGACGGCCTTATTAAACTTCAGGGCAAAAGCCCTTCTGACGAAGTTTTAATAAGGAAATT
>CAYSYL010000048.1:0-10984 GCA_964435355.1 uncultured Candidatus Peribacteria bacterium
CTACAAGGATTTAATAAATTTCCATCTGTGAGCAATATTTCGTCGTATCGATTCTTTCACCCTACTATCTATTGAAAATTTATATGAAAAAAAAACATGAATTTTTTTTTTCAAGCAAGACTAGGAACTATTAAAAGTTCAGAGGCAACTGATTTTAAAAAAGCCGGGCAATATCCGAAGATGTCACCAAGAAAATAAGAAGTATGAGCAGAACAAAACCGACGGCATGAATAACAGTCTCTATACGCTGGTTCATACGTTTACCGACAATTATCTCAACCACAATAAAAAATAAACGCCCCCCATCAAGCGCCGGAAATGGCAAAACATTTATAATAGCAAGACTTAAAGAAAGCAAAGCCATAAAACGGAGCAGAGACATAATTCCTTCCTGGGCAAAAACAGAAGTCATTTGAGCAATCCCGACTGGACCAGAAACACCTTCAGGAACGACGAACTGGGTAACAAGAGAATGAGCCAAATTCCCAAACATCTGAACAGTAAGAATTGAAAGTCTCCAAAGTTCTTCCACTGCCTTGACTGGAGCCTCCCAAAAAGGATAAACAACATCATCAATAGCCGTAACCGACATGAGAACATCCGTAGGATAATAGCTCAGCTCATGATCTTGATAAGAAGAAATACGGGTGAGCCAAACTCCGATACGCCCATCTTTATCGGCAATAACGGCAATATCGGAAACTGCATTTCCTCGCATTACGGTATATACAAGTGTTTTACCAGGAAAATTTTTACTCCTGTCTAAAACATCTTGAGGCATTAACACCGATAAATTATTAATACGGACAATCACATCCCCTTTTTCAAAACCCGCTTTAAAGGCAGGGCTGTCTTCAGTGACATTACTAATAACGACATGAGGAACAAACGGTCGCTGAACAACAAAATCAAGGATCTGATGTCCTCTCAATATTTTAAATTCGAGCGTTGAAAAGCTTTCCAAAGCCAGTTCTACCTCTTCTGGAAGATAAACATTTTTTTTATTTATCGATAAAACAATATCATTTTTTTGAATTCCAGCTAAAGCAAATGATGAGTCAGGTTTTACCTCCTGAATCATAACTCGCGGAAGAGGAATCGTGTCATAAAAAATTATCCCCAATGACTCATGATTTTTATTATTCAGGATAAGCTGATGTCGCTCCTTTCCTCTGAGAAAATCAACAACAAAAGAGCGTTCCGTTTTCCCCGTCCACTGTTTCTTAAAAATTTCCGGCGAAGGAAAAGATTTTGAATCAAGATTTAATAAAACATCTCCTGCCTTAAGACCCAATAAAGATGCCACACTATTCAACTCAATTTTTTTAATCTTAACTCCCTGCTCTATATGGACATGTCCGGAATCGATAAAATTCAAAACATCATCACCATTAATCATTAAAGGCTTAATCCCCATGATAAATCCAAGCGTAAGCAAAAAGAACGAAAGAAGAAAATTCATGAAAACACCCGCCACCACTACTCCAATTCGTACTCTCGGTTTTTGAGCTATAAAACTCCGTTTATTTTTTAGTAATTTTGCATCCCGGCTATCTTCTCCATACAATCTCACAAATCCTCCAAAGGGAATGGCATTCAATGAATAGAGAGTTTCGCCTTTCTTTACTCCCCAAATCCTGGGGGGGAGGCCAAATCCAAATTCCTCCACCTTAATATTGGCGCGTCGCGCCATAAAAAAATGTCCCAACTCATGAATTATAATAAGAGTCGAGAAAATAAAAATGAAAGCAATAATGGCAATAATTATTTCCATAAAATTTAGATAGTCATAATATCTTTTTCTTTGCTCTTAGCGAGTTGCTCTATTTCTCCATTTATTTTATCAATTTTTTCCTGAACTCTTTTTTCTCCTCCTCGAAGCTGGTCTTCAGTAATTTTCGACTCTTTTTCCAATCCTTTCAACTGATCATGAGCTTCTTGTCGAGCATGACGAACGCTGATACGAGCCTCTTCCGCTAACCGATTAACCACCTTGGCAATATCACGACGGCGTTCTTCAGTAAGAGGAGGAATATTTAATCGTATCACCATTCCATCATTCACGGGAGCTAAATTCAGATCAGAAGCACGAATAGCCTTTTCGACTTCACTGAGCAAACTCTTATCCCACGGCTGTATCTGCAAGGTTCTGGCATCCGGAACAGAAATATTACCAACTGCCTTAAGTGGTTGACGGCTTCCATAGGCATCAACCGTCAAATGCTCCACAAGAGAAGCGGAAGCACGTCCTACTTGTAAACGGGAGTATTCTTCTTTTAAATGACTAACAATTTTAACCAAATGACCATCGAGTTGTTGAAGTAAAGGATCAACCATAATAGATACTTATTTAAGATATAAGGGTTCCCACTGATTTTCCCTGTAAAACAGAGGAAAGATTACCTTTTTTGAAAAAATTAAAAACAATCACTGGTAAAGTATTATCCTGACATAAAGCAATTGCCGGCAAATCCATAACCTGCAAAGATTTATCTAAAACTTCGGTATACGATAAGACTTCGAAATATTGAGCATCCGGGAACTGCATTGGATCCTTATCATAGACGTAATCCACCTTTGTCCCTTTTAAAACAACATCGCAGTCAAGCTCCAACGCCCGAAGGACTGCGGCAGTATCAGTGGTAAAAAACGGACGACCGGTTCCTCCTACACAAATAACTACTATTCCCTCTTTCATCAATTGTAAAGCCTTTTCCCGGCTGTAAGTTTCCATCACATCTCCAACTTCAAAAGCCGAAAGTGCCTGAGCAGAAATTCCTTTTTGCCTCAAAGCATCCTGTAAAGCCAATCCATTCATAATAGTGGCCAGCATGCCTATTTGGTCAGAGTGAACTCTTTCAAGAGATGAATCTTTAAAATCACGATAACGCCAAAAATTTCCGCCACCAAGCACCAATGCCAAAGAAACACCTAAACTTTTAGCATTCATTACCTCTTCCACTAACTGAGAAAGATAGTGGAAGTCAATACCCGACTCTTTTTTTCCTCCCAATGTTTCACCGGAAAGCTTCAATAATATTTTCTTATATTTCATAGGCTTAAAAATCATCTACCGCGAAAAAAGTATGTAGGTTAAAACAACGCCAATCGCAATACCGACAAGAAAAACGAGAGGAATTTTTCGTTCTCCTCCCTTATCCTGACTTCCAGCCAATTCGGTTAAAAGATTAGAGCTGATAATCAAATCTTCATTCGGATGTTCGGCAATAACCTGAGTGAAATCATGACTCGCAACCAGCTGTACAAATTTTCCAAAATTTACCTTCACAATCTCTTTAGGAGTGGGGTCTTCCGTTCGGATAGGACTTTGTACATGAGAAACCTGAAAAGATGACATTTTTTCTTCGCTTAAAGGTGAAGAAGTCATAGAAGGTTTATTAAGTGGTTCATAGGAACGTTGATGGATGAGTGGATTGATCTGGAACTCAGGCTCTTTAGAAACCAATTCAGCCTCTTCTGAAAATTTTCGATTTTCATCCTGAGGAGGTTCAAGAGTTATAAAATCATCTTCCTCGATTAACGGCTCAACGGAAATTTCATCAGAATCACGTGACTTAAGGTCAACTAACTTGGTCCTTTTAGTTTTTTTATGTGATTCAAAAGCACGAGATTTGGACATTGTTTTATTTTTTTGTGACAGATGTTAAGAGCACTATACCATACCAAAAAATTAGCGACAAATTCAAAAAGAGCCTTTTTCAAGACTCCTTTTGAATAACTTCGGAAAAATATACTACATCATCCCTTCCATACCACCCATTCCTCCCATACCACCACCCATACCTCCGACAGGAGCTATTGGCTTTTCTTCAGGTAAATCAGTAATTGCTGCTTCGGTCGTAAGGAAAATACCGGCAATTGAAGCAGCATTTTGCAATGCCGATCGAGTCACCATCTTCGGATCAATAATTCCCGCTTTCACCATATCCACGAACATATCTTTAGCAGCATCATAACCCCAGCCTGGTTTTTGTTCACGCACTTTATGAACGATAACCGATCCATCTTTACCAGCATTTTCGGCAATTTGGAACAATGGGTATGAAAGGGCTCGGGAAACGATATTAGCACCCGTCATTTCATCAGAATCTCCCTTAAAATTTTCCAGAACTTTAGCTGCCTGAAGAAGAGCAACTCCACCACCAGGAACTATTCCTTCCTGAACACCGGCCTTAGTAGCAGCAACAGCATCTTCAATGCGATGTTTCTTTTCTTTCAATTCCGTTTCAGTAGCAGCCCCCACTTTAATAACTCCAACTCCGCCAGAAAGTTTTGCTTTCCGTTCCATCAATTTCTCGCGGTCGAAATCAGAAGTGGTTTTATCAAGCAGAACGTCAATTTCCGCTACACGGGCTTCCACATCTTTCTTGTTTCCCTTCCCTTCAACAATGACCGTTTTATCCTTATCCGAAATAACTTTACGGGCTTCCCCTAAATCAGAAAGTTGGACTGATTCAAGTTTAAGACCAACCTCTTCGGTAATGAGCCGTCCACCGGTAAGAGCGGCAATATCTTTCAACATCTCTTTACGGCGATCTCCGTACGCAGGAGCCTTTACAGCCAAAACGCTGAATATGCCTCGAAGTTTATTTAAAACGAAAGTAGCCAGGGCCTCCCCTTCCACATCCTCAGCAATAACCACTAACTCTTTTCGTCCAGCTTGTGCCAATTTTTCAATAAGAGGAAGCAGTTCTTGTATCGATCCTAATTTCTTATCGGTAATTAAAATCTTCACATCTTCATAGACAGCTTCCATTCTGGCTGAATCCGTAACCATATAAGCGGAAATATAACCGTTATCAAATTGCATACCTTTAACCACCTCTTTTTCAAGTCCCATCGTTTGGGACTCTTCGACCGTAATGACTCCATCGTGACCTACCATCTCCATCACATCAGCAATAAAAGAACCAACCCTTTCATCCTGGGCTGAAATAGTGGCGACCTGGGCTATTTTTTCTTTCGAATCTCCAATATCCACCTTCATTTTATCCAATTCAGTACAAATCATTTCAACCGCACGATCGATGCCTTTTTTAAGTTGCATAGGATTTGCCCCAGCCGTTACATTTCTATACCCTTCTGAAATCATGGCAGCCGCTAAAACGGTTGCCGTAGTGGTACCATCACCGGCAATATCGTTCGTCTTGGTAGCGACCTCTTTTACCAATTGAGCTCCCATATTTTCAAAAGGATCTTTAAGATCGATTTCTTTTGCAATAGTAACTCCATCATTAGTAATAAGGGGAGCGCCATATTTTTTATCAATTACCACATTACGTCCTTTAGGACCAAGGGTAATACGAACCGCTTTCGAAAGAGAGTTAACACCGGCAATTATTTTTTGCCGGGCATTGTCTCCAAATTGAATTTGTTTAGCCATAGAAATAAAAAAGTTAAAAAATGAATAATTTTAAAAATCTCTCGCTGCAAAGATTATTCCAGAACCGCCAAAACATCTGACTGGCTTAAAACCAAAAGTTCTTCTCCCTGTATTTTTACCTCAGTTGGGCCATATTTTGTAAACAGAACTATATCACCCACCTTCACATCCATAGGGAAACGTTTTCCATTATCATCATATTTTCCAGGACCAACTGCCATTACTTCCCCTTTTTGAGGCTTATCCTTTGAAACCGTATCAGGAATAATAATTCCCGAAGAATGAACCTCGCTTTCATCCAAAGCTTTCACTACCAATCGATCTTCAAGAGGGCGAAGTGATAATTTTTGATTTTTTTTATCTGCCATAAGTAAGAAAAAGTTAAAAAATAAATAATGGGAAGCGAAGGGATTTTAGCACTCATTTTAAGAGACTGCTAGCAGCCGCATACTAATATTGGCACACCAAAAGATCAAGTGCTAAAACTTGACACGTCGAAAAAGATGGCGTAACCAGATCCAATTTAACCTACTTTCCTTACACGGCAAACTCTTCCGCTCGAGTTTCTCGAATGACGGACACTTTTATCTGCCCCGGATATTGCAAATCTCGTTCTATTTTTCGGGCAATATCATGTGATAATTTTATAGCTCCATAATCATCCACTTCCGAAGGAGTGACAAAAATGCGAACCTCAGCTCCCGCTTGAACGGCAAAAGACTTCTTAACGCCTGGAAAAGAGTTAGCGACATTTTCCAGTTCTTCTAGGCGTTTGATAAATGAATCCAAATTATCACGGGTTGAACCAGGACGGGCATTAGCAATAGCATTGGCAGCTTGAACTATCATCGCTTCAATAGATTGTGCCTGGGGATCTCCGTGATGAGCTTCAATGGCATGGACAACCGGTTCGGGGATACCAAACTTTCTGGCAATATCACGTCCGATAGCGGCATGATGTCCCTGAATTTCATGATCGACAGCTTTTCCGATATCGTGAAGCAATCCAGCTTTACGACAAATATTTACATCCGCCCCAAGTTCTGAAGCAAGATTTGCTGCCAAAAAAGAGACCTCCAAAGAATGCTTCAAAACATTCTGGCCATAACTGGAACGAAACTTTAAACGACCCAAAAGTTTGACCAAATTAGGATGCAATCCAGTAACACTAGCTTCAAAAGCAGCCTTTTCACCCAACTCCTTGATCATAACATTCACTTCATCTTTCACTTTTTCAACCGTTTCTTCAATACGTGCAGGATGAATACGCCCATCCGTAATCAAACGCTCTAGTGAAACCTTGGCAATATAACGACGAACAAGATCAAAACCGGAAATAACAATGGACCCAGGAGTATCATCGACGATAACATCAATCCCGGTCACTTGCTCAAAAGTGTTAATATTCCTTCCTTCCCGACCTATAATACGTCCCTTCAAATCATCACTAGGAAGATTAACGATAGTGGCGGTAGATTCCGTAGCCGTTTCAGCGGCATATTTTTGGATGGCATCGGCAAGAATAAACTTCGCCCGTTCCTTGGCCTGATCCTTTAACTCCTTTTCAGCTTTGAGAATATGTTGAGCTATCTCCTGCTTCGAATCTTCCTCTACCTGTTTTAATAAAAGCGCCTTCGCCTCATCGCGGGAAAGACCTCCAATTTTTTGAAGTTCAAGAGCCTGCATATCATGAAGTTTTTGAACCTCTTCTCTCAAAACACGAACCGAGGTAACTTTCGCCTCAAGCTCTATCTTTGAGTTCTCCATTTCAACCATTTTTTTATCAAGAGACTCCTCTTTATTCACTAAACGGTTTTCAATGGAACGAAGCTGATCACGCTTCTTCTCCTCTTCGTTTTTCGCCTCTTCCAGAATTTTCAAAGCTTCATTTTTAGCTTTAAAAAGCAACTCTTGAGACTTGGTATTAGCTTGCTGCAAAATAGATTCGCCCTTTGCCTGAGAATCCTGATTCATTCGCTCAACTTGTTTTTTACGATAAATATAACCAGCCGCTAAACCAAGCAGCAAAGCTATAATAGATATAAGATATATGTACGGCATAAAAGAAAGTTATAAATCAACTTCCCTGCCTAACTATAACGATATGAACCCTCCTTATGCGTTTACCTCTGAAAGGAAAAATCGTGAACCTGATATACCAAGATAAAAAAAATTTCCCATCCGAGACCTTAGTTCATTTAAATGGTGTATTGAACCAAGTAACAATATTAATTTTGAAAATTGTGACCAATGGATATACTTTTTTTCTATCTTTTCTATCATGGGAGGGATTCTATTTTAGCTTTACTTAAAGAGCTAAATACTAACCGTTATACTATAAACAGAGAAAATAATATGTACTTCAATAAGGATAAACAACCAGCGATGGTAAGTCAACCGACTGGTCAACAATGTTTTGAGATGCTTTTTAAAAAAATTTAATGTTCAAGCTCTATGCTTGGCCGGACAAAAGCAAAAATATTGCAAATAACTTTTCAAACAACAATGAGTATAAAAAAAGAGATTAAATTTTTAGCAAGTCTTTTTATTATTTTTCTTCTGTTAAGAGTTCCAGCAAAAGCTCAAGGTATAATAGAAGATGAAGCAACCCCTTTAGCAACAATCGAACCGGCAGTAACACTTCTCCTAACCGGCATAAGTTTTAAAAATAAAAATGCGGATTGGGTGGAACTGTATTATGAGTCCCCCACAGGAAAAACAGTAAATCTTAAAGGGATCAGTTTTGCCGATGATAAAGTTTTTAAGATCATCGAAACTGATTATTGGATCAATTCAAAAAGTTATATAAAACTTTTCTTTAAGTTGGAAGCCCGTGATGAAATTGGTTCTCTTTTTACCAACTATAAAGGGCTGACAGCAACCACCGAGCAACTTATCCTTTATGACAAAAATAAAAAAATCATTGATGCCGTTTGCTGGGTAAATGAAAAGCCAACGGACAAAGAAAAAAAAGAGATGGAATTTTTAGTGAAAAACGGTGGTTGGAACTCAGCCGATATTACCAGCTGCTTCCCGAGCACCACCGTTCCAATTAATGAACCGATTGTTCGAAGAGAGTTTCGTGATACTAATTCAAAAGAAGACTGGAGTGTTGCTCCATCATCTGAGCCAATTTTTAAAGAAGAAAAAAACTCACCACTCGCTGGGAATAAGATGGTAACAGCCCGCGAAAAAATAAAAAAAGAAAAGCGAAGCAGTTCTCCCTTATATTCGAATAAAAAAACATTTAAAAGCTCTTCTTTAAAAGAGTTCACATTAAAACAAAAAAATAGTAAAAAACTTCAATATAAGAAGCAATCAACAAAAGAGATTGAAAAAAGCAAAACAATGAGCAATAAAACAAGAAAAGAGGAAGCCAAGTCGAAGAAAAGAACAACAAAGAAAAGGAGTCGAATCAGCCACCATCATACAAACTATGCTAACGGAAATTTAAGCGATACTATTTTCCTCAATGAGGTCTTGCCAAACCCTGATAAAAAACGCCAACAGACGGAATGGATAGAACTTTTCAACACGGGAGAAAAAAAAGTAAATCTTGGAAACTGGCAACTTGATGATTCTGAAGGAGGTAGCAAACCTTATATTATTCCTGACAGTATAAATTTAAAACCAGGTGAAACGATAGTTTTTCAGGGAACGGAATCCAAAATAAATCTTAATAATGAAAAAGATAGTATAAGGCTTTATGACTATAATAATAAACTCATAGATGAAATTAACTACCAGGAAACAGAAAAAGGAAAATCATATGCTCGAATCAAGATAGTTACTGAAAAGGGATCTTCCGGAGAAGAATACGTATGGCGCTGGATAAAAAATACAACAATAAATAAGCTCAATCCCGTTTTTATTCAGCTCCAAGGGGAAATAATCCAAGAAGCGGAATTTTCCAATGAATACTCTTTTCAACTCAAAACAGCTTCAGGAAAAAATTACAGCATATTTTTCAATGAAGAGATAATACCAGGGCCTTTGGCAAAAATAACTTTCATGTCAGGAACAACAGTAAAGTTACTCGTTAAAAAAACAGAAAATGGGAAATTAGAATTAGAAAGTTATGAAACTGTTGGGGAAAAAAGGCAGAATGTGGTTTTAGGCAATTGGGAAACATTTATTCCTCCATTTCTAATCTCTGGGAGTGGCATAGGATATTATCTTTTGAAGAAAAAAATTTTTACAAAACTTTTCAATAAACTCCCCTTCTTCTAATTGACTTATTTATGATGGAGAACACGATTATATTCCATCTCATAAATGTGTAAAAACGTGAAGAAAAGAGCCAAAATAAGAGGGCCAAAAATGACTCCCACAAGACTCTCAAAGTACCAAATACTCCCGAATATTGCCAAGAAAGTAAGTAATTGATTTGTTTTGGTTCTCCCACCGATAAGGAAAGCACGCAAAAAATTATCTACTGTACTCACGAGGAAGGCACCCCAAAGAAGCAGGAAAATACCCCCAATATAATTGCCGCTCAATAATAAAATAATACCGGCTGGAAACCACACAACAGAGGTTCCGACAAAAGGGATCAAAGAAAAAACAGCAATGGCGGTTCCCCAAAAAAGTACATTTGGAATCCCAACAATAGCGAATCCAATACCGCCAATGATACCCTGAACTATCGAAGTAAGAAAAATTCCATAGAGGGTAGCCAAACTTATTTCTTTGAATTTACGAAAAACTTCAACTTCATGTTTCTCGGGAAGAGGACTCAATACCATTATTTTTTTTATGATGGCATGACCATCCTTGAAAAAATAATACATGGCAAAAAACATCACGAAAAACGTTAACAACAAATTAAGAAACCCATTAATGATGGAGGCAGCCTGGTTTAAAAAGAACGAGGTAATGGATTGAACAAAATTCGTAATATTCGTTTTAATGTCGAGATTTTTTACATCAATAATCGTATCAACTCTGCCGATCAGATTATTCAAAAAGTCATAGATAATCCCTCCAGGAGCCCAAAGTAAGTACTGATCATAGTGTCCAGCCTGAAGTTCATGTTTAATAAAATCAAAGGTATTCAAAGCCTGACGACTTAAAAGTAAGATAAAAACCACTAATGGAACAACCAATAAAACAAGAATCAAGAAACAGCTTAACAGTGAAGCCCATCTCTCCCTATTTCTCAGCAATGCCAAAATTTTATGATACAGAGGGTGAAAAGCGGTGGCTAAAATAGCCGCTAAAACCAATCCTGTTAAAAAAGGATACAAAATATTAAAAAGGAACAAACCGGTAATGAACAAACAAGCAATCAAAAAATAGGAAGGAAATTTTTCTATAACGAGTCCCTGAGGCTTGATATCTCTCTTGGTTTCTTTATCGGTCATAATAAAAAATTAGAAAATTATACTTGAAAAAGCACGCCGACTCCATATCCTGCCAATGCCGACAGGATACCAATGAGTGCCATTTCCAAACCACTTCGTCCGATTTTACCCACAGTCATACTTGCCTTAAAAGCTCCGACCGCAAATAGGGAAAGTGCCGAAATAGCGAGGGCAACATACATTCCAATATCTATCGACAGAAAGAAAAACGGAAGAA
>CAYSYL010000049.1:0-5845 GCA_964435355.1 uncultured Candidatus Peribacteria bacterium
ATAGTGAGAAGGAGTGTTCGGATGTGGGCACCGTCAACGTCGGCATCGGTCATGATGACGATACGGTGGTAACGGATTTTAGTGATGTCCAAAACCTCTCCAATACCTACACCTAAAGCAATAATTAAGTTTTTAATTTCTTCATTATTGAGAATTTTATCCATGCGGGCTTGCTCAACATTCAAAATTTTACCTTTTAAAGGAAGTATCGCCTGGAATTCACGGTTTCGTCCCATTTTGGCGGAACCTCCGGCAGATTCTCCCTCCACTAAGTACAGTTCAGACCGGCTCGCATCACGACTTGAACAATCGGCAAGTTTTCCCGGAAGGGTCATCCCCTCAAGTGCCCCTTTACGGATCACTGTATCTCGTGCTGCGCGTGCGGCAAGGCGAGCTCTGGCGGCAAGAGCGCATTTTGCCACGATATTTCTTGCATCGGACGGGTGCTCTTCCATATATTGGGCAAATGCTTCTCCAAAAACATTTTCTACGGCTGTTCTCATTTCGGCATTTCCGAGTTTGCTTTTCGTTTGTCCTTCAAATTGAGGATTCGGCAATTTGACGGAAATAATGGCGGTTAATCCTTCGCGGACATCTTCCGCCATCAGGTTTTCTTCTTTTTCTTTGATAAGGCCGTTTTTTCGAGCATAGTTGTTGATGGTTCGGGTCAAAGCTGAGCGGAAACCGGTTAAGTGCATGCCTCCTTCTGGCGTATGAATGTTGTTGGCGAAAGTAAAAATTTGCTCCTGGAAGGATTGATTGTACTGTAAAGCTACTTCGATCATTCCCTCGGGAGCATCTTTTTCCAGATAAACCACTTCGCCGATGTTTTCCTTATTTTGATTAAGATGTTGAACGTATGATTTAATTCCTCCTTCAAAATAGAATTGATATTTTTGACCACTCCGTTCGTCCGAAAAGCGTATGTTTATGGCTTTTGTGAGATAAGCCTGTTGTCTCAAGCGATTCAGTATTGTTTGGAAATCGAAAATAGTGTGTTCAAAAATAGTAGGATCAGGGTAAAAAGTGATTTTAGTTCCTGTTTTTTCGCTTTTTCCAACGGTTGTTACTTCAGTCACAGGGATTCCTTTTTCGTATGTTTGTTGATAAATTTTCCCGTCCCGGTGGACATTCGCAATTAATTTGCTGGAAAGTGCGTTAACGACCGAAACTCCCACACCATGCAAACCTCCTGAAACTTTATATCCACCTCCATCGCCGAATTTTCCTCCGGCATGGAGGATGGTAAGTACGGCTTCGAGAGCTGATTTTTTTGTTTTCGGATGAATGTCGACGGGAATACCACGTCCATCATCATCCACGGAACAACTGCCATCTTTATAGATAACTATGTCGATATTATGACAATGGCCGGCCATGGCTTCATCTATAGAGTTATCAACAACTTCCCATATGAGATGATGAAGACCTGCGACATCAGTAGTTCCAATGTACATGCCGGGACGTTTTCTTACGGCTGAAAGTCCTTCCAGAATTTGAATATTTTCCGCACTATAAGAACCGGCTGTCATATCTTTATCCATATTTTTTATTTTTTAATAATGGCTTAAAAACTATCGGCTTTGAGGGCCGGAGGGCAATATATCATAGCTTTTTGGTTGTTGAAAGGGTAAACTTTGTATCTTGTTTTTGCTGTAAGTGAGGCAATCTTTGATATAAACTATATATAAAGTATTTTACTCAGAAATGGGGAGTAGGTTTTAAGCACTTATGTTGACATTTCCCTGTCCATTTACAATAATAGCGGAGCAGTTTTTAATTCCATGAAAGGGGGTGATATATATGGCACTAAAAGTTTACCGCAATCCGAAAGAGTCCGTTGAACGCATGATCAGCCGCTTTAATAAAAAGGTTCAGGCGAGTCGCGTTTTGTTAGAGGTTAAAAATCGACGATATTGGAAACGTGCCCCTACCAAGCGTTATATGCGTCAGGCCGCCATTATGCGTTGGTATTATCGCGATCTTCGAGAAAAACAGAAGTTTCATTGATATTTTATGACAGTTCAAGAATATCTTGATTTTGCCAGAGAAAAAATCCCCACTTACCATGGGGATTTTTTGGGTGCTGAAGTTTTATTGTCCTTTGTTCTGGGTAAAAATCGTGATTATTTAGTGACTCATCCAGAGGCTATACTGACTTCAGAGCAAGAGAGTGTTTTAAGGGAGCTTTTTGTCCGATTTTTGAAAGGGGAGCCGGTGGCTTATCTCACCGGAGAAAAAGAGTTTTATGGATTGAATTTTTATGTCGATAAGCGGGTATTGATTCCGCGGCCTGAGACGGAAATGCTGGTGGAGGAGGTTATAGCTTTTGTTTCTAATTTAAAAAAGGATGCTTGGTACAACAATAGACCTCTCCGAATAATCGATGTCGGAACGGGGAGTGGATGTATTGCTATAAGTTTAGCAAAGCATCTTCCTCTTGAAAATTTTACAGCTGGCGATATTTCATCAGAAGCTTTACAAGTTGCCAAAAATAATGCAAAACGCCATGAAGTTTATAATCGGATAAATTTTCAAGTTTCAGATTTATTGGAAAATATCTCTGGGGACTTTGACATTATAGTGGCGAATTTGCCCTATATTGGAGTTGAGAAATTTAACTTTGTAAGTAGAGCAACGCGCGAATACGAGCCGCATGTGGCGCTTTTCGGTGGCGAAGACGGACTTGTCTTGTACAAAAAATTGTTTCAACAGATAGTTGATCGTAGGTTTAAACCTTTGCTGGTATTAGGAGAATTCGGTTTTCTCCAAGTAGATTTTGTTCGGCAGATTTTGAATACATATTTTGCTCAATCTCAATGCGTTATTAAAGAGGATTTGGCTCACATAGAACGAATATTCCTTGTTAAAAATTAAATTTTTTTAATAATTTCGTGGTGTCATACCTCCTGAGTCTTATTGGTATGTTTCGAGGTTGCCTGAATTGATTTTTATAGGTAAAGTTACTTTGTTTTATGTTTGACAAACTCCAACAATTTGAAGATGAATTTTTAACGATTGAAAAAAAACTTTCCGATCCCGCGATAATATCGGACCAGCAAGAGTTTAAAAAACTCATGCGTCGTCATAAGGAGCTGTCGAAAGTGGTTCTTCTTTATGGAAACCTTAAGAAAGTTCAAAAAGACTTAAAAGAAGCTGAGGATATCTTGCAGACAGAAAATGATGAGGGGATGCGAGACCTTGCTAAAGAGCTGATGAAAGAGTCAAAAGAGGCCATCGGTCCTTTGGAGGAAGCTATTAAACTGGAACTTTTGCCGAAAGATCCAGATGATTTTAAAAATGCGGTTTTTGAAATTCGCGCCGGAGCTGGAGGGGAAGAAGCGGCCCTTTTTGCTTTCGAATTGGCTCGTATGTATATGCGCTATGCGGAAAATATTCATTTAAAGGTTGAATTGATGAATAAAAATGAAGCAACTGCTGGTGGATTAAAAGAAATTATTTTTAAAGTGATTGGGGAGGGCGCCTATGGGAAAATGAAGTATGAAAGCGGCGTTCATCGTGTTCAGCGTGTACCTGCTACGGAAAGTCAGGGAAGAATTCATACTTCGACGGTGACATGTGCCGTACTTCCCGAGGCAGAGGATATTGATATTGAAATTAAAGAATCGGATTTACGAATCGATGTATTTCGTTCGGGAGGGCCGGGAGGCCAAAGCGTGAATACCACTGATTCAGCTGTTCGTATTACCCATATACCGACTGGTTTGGTGGTGAGTCAGCAGGATGAAAAATCCCAATTAAAAAATAAGCATAAGGGGTTGGAAGTTTTGCGGACAAGATTGTATGCCATGGAGCAGGAGAAGAGGGAAAAAGAGTTGGGAGCTGCCCGTCTTAATCAGATTGGTTCCGGTGATAGGAGTGAAAAAATCCGCACCTATAATTTTCCTCAGGATCGGGTGACGGATCATCGTATAAAAAAGAGCTGGAGCAATATACCATCAATAATGGAAGGGAATATTCAAGATATTATTGAGTCGTTGCGCGTAGAAAATCAGGCCAAACTATTGGCGGCAAAAGTTTAAATATTCTTTTCAGGTTCAGTCTTGGAGGTAATGACAGCCAAGACTTTTTTTTCGACTAAGGGCCGCTTTTGCTATAAGAATGGCAGTTTGTCGTACATTCTCCACTTCTATTTGTTGAGGGGCTCCGACGTTATTGATAGTAAGCATTTTTAATTCCCGTATGGCTTGCCGCAAGCTTTTTTTTGTTCGTATGATTCCCACATGTGTATCCATTATGGTTTTAATTTTTTGAAGAATATCTGAGAGTGTTTTTTTTTGTAAGGTGGAGAGCGGCATAAGGGTTTTTGATTTTATAAATTTTGACAACACTTTTTTTGTCGGGAGTGATATCCATTGAATTTGTTCACTCATGACTACGGCTTCGAGGAGGGAATTGGATGCTAGTCGATTGGCTCCGTGAAGGCCTGTGCAGGAAACTTCACCGAAACCATAGAGGTCTTTGATGCTTGACTGTCCCTTACGATCAGTCACGACTCCTCCACAACTATAATGGGCTACGGGAATAACAGGAATCGGAGTTGTAAGTGGACTAAACCCTTTTTTAAGCAATGTTTTATAGATGTGGGGAAACTTTTGTTTTAAGTTTTTTATGTGTCTTACATCAAGGAAAATCTTCTGACGGTTTATTATCGGGTTATACGAATTTCTTTTAGAACTCCTCATTTTTTCTTGAACTATGGCTCGACTGACGATGTCGCGTGGAGCAAGGTCTTTGAGTGGATGATATTTTTTCATAAAAGCTTCACCTTGCTCGTTGATCAAAACTGCTCCTTCTCCCCGTAATGCTTCACTTAATAAAAATTGTGGCGATGATTTTTCATCAAGGGCTGTAGGATGGAATTGGATGAATTCTAAATCTTTTAGCTTTGCACCCGCACGATAAGCCATAGCAATCCCATCACCTGTGGCAATTTTCGGATTTGTAGTTTTACCGTAGACTTGTCCTACCCCTCCCGTCGCTAGAATGACGATTTTCCCATAATAATGCTGGATCTTTTTTTTATATAAAGCCTCAATTCCATAGCAGGTATTGTTTTTTACCAGCAAATCTTTTCCATAACAATGCTCAAGGATGGTGATATTTTTGGAAGTGTGGACTTTTTGCATGGCTGCCTCTTCGATACTTTGTCCCGTATGATCGAAAGCGTGAACGATACGGTTTTCACTATGTCCTCCTTCGCGATGAAGTGCGATATTTTCAATGGATTCGCCTTTAGAAGCAGTTTTTTTTGTAAAGGTAACTCCGAGGGATTGAAGTCTTTTAATGGCTGAGGGACTCTGGCTAATAATATATTCAACCGCCCGAATACTATTATGATAACAACCGGCTTTTAGCGTATCATCGATATGTTTTTTAAAACTATCCTGTTTTTGAAGGACAGCAGCAATTCCTCCTTGTGCATACCACGTATTGCTGGTTTTTAGTTTTTGCTTGGTAATAAGAAGGACTGATCCTTTCTCGGCGCCACGTAAAGCGGCATTAAGTCCCGCTATGCCGGAGCCAACGATAATAAAATCATAAATCTTTGGCTCTTGTTTTTTCATGTGGTGGTAATTACATGAATCTAATTTTCTTCGTAAAGCTTGGCCCCCTGGAAGAAGGAAACATCCGTTATACTAAAGAAATTGGTTCTGAAATGTCAATCAGCCCCTATAGTAGCTTTTTTCTCCTATATGTTTGGCGGCGTAAAATTTATTTTCTTATTTTTTGTTTTTATGAACCGTTCTTTTACTTTCGGAATAATCAGGTTGAGCGTTTTTCTTTTCGCTTTTCAGTTTGCTTTCGTAGCGATGGCAGCTGG
>CAYSYL010000049.1:5855-10746 GCA_964435355.1 uncultured Candidatus Peribacteria bacterium
AGCTGGAAATGTTCCGATTATCAATATTCCCGCTGCAACCCCTCCCACGATTATGAATGTTGCTCTTTCCTCAAGTCCAAAATTTTACAGTAGTGTTCCAAATATTTATCAAGCGGTAAGCTATGATTTTGATACTCAGGGAGTGTCTACTGTCCCGGTCATTGAACAAATTCGGGATGATCAGGATAATGTTGTTTATGAATTTGGAGCTTATGGATCTGATAATCGCTCCACTCACAATGGCGTATCTTTTAACTGGGATGGAACTTATAACCAAGAAAATGGGAGTAAAAATGGACCATTGGTTCGCAATGGGACTTACACTTTTTATATTCTGGCCCACAAGCCAAATGCAAAAGATGTTGTTGCCACAAAAAGTTTTGAAGTGATTATCGCGAAGAAGCCTACTCTAACGTTGAGTTCTACTCCTGAGAGTGTTTATTAATCCTAAAACCGGAACCAATTATTCTGTTAATTATAATGTGGATATGGGGACTGGAAACAGTGTTCTTACTCGTCTTTTCATTACTCCTCCAGTAGGAAATATTGTTGATAGCAGCATGATCCCTACAGTCTTGAGGCAGATCCGTTAACGGGAACCTTTACCGTAAAAGATGGGGTTCCTTATACCACTCTGAGTGATCTTTCCGTCAACCATGATCCTTATGATCCTAAAATTCACGGAACCCTTAATTTGAATTTTAAATTAACGAACAGTTACGATGACACAACCGCTTCTGCTGTTATTTATCCTAAAGGCAATGAGGGGAATCCTGTTAAAACTTGGACGACATTTGTTCCTTTAAGTTCACAGACCTTATTGTGGGATGGGAAAAATAACTTGAACCAATATGTAACTCCCGGAGAGTATATTTTTAAAGTAATGGTGGTGGGCCAATATGGTCCAGCATTGCCTGAACAAAAATCTTTCACCGTTGTGGATTCTTCGGTTGATCCAACCCAAGTCCAATCCCTACACCTATTCCCGCTTCAAACTGCGGTGGTTGTACCGATGTTCTCGCCTCACTTTGCCCAGCTTTTTTACGATGCACATAATGCGGGTCTTACTGTGCCTGGGGCTAACTAAAATTTTTATATTAAAAAAAAGCTCCTTCAGTTGTAAATTGAAGGAGCTTTTTTATTTCTTGTTTTCTTTTGAATTCTCATGTTTTATAGCTCTGAACTTTTTATTGAATTTTATTTTCTCTTCTTTTTTTAACAATCGATCAGCGCGTTTACGGGCAAATCTCAGGTTTCTTCCCTGGATTAAAGCCATACAATGGTTTTTGGTAGTTATTCCTGTTTTAGTGTTGTTTTATCAATCCAAGGGTCTTACCCTTTTTGAAGTTACTTTGTTGCAAGCCTTATACTCTGGGGTTGTGCTAGTCCTTGAGATTCCTTCGGGCTACTTTGCCGACCTTTTCGGAAGAAAAAGATCTCTCATCATTGGTTCTTTTTTTTGTCTCGGAGGGGCAGTTTTATACTGCTTTGCTCAAGATTTTTTAGGATTTCTTGCGGCAGAGATTTTTTTTGGCTTCGCGATGGCTTTTATATCTGGTGCCGATTCGGCTTTGACTTATGATACCCTTCATGAACTTGAGCAGTCTCATGAATATGTTCGTACTCAGGGAAGAATTGACTCTTATGATAATTTCTCTGAGGGTATTGCCAGTATCCTGGGAGGATTTTTAGCGGTTGTCAGTATGGCACTCCCTTTTTATGTACGTGCGGTTGTGAGTATTTTTATGATCCCTTTAGCCTTTTTGATCATTGAACCGAAGGTTTTTAAAAAGACGCGAGAAGTATCTCACGCTAAAAATTTATGGAATACTATTCATTTTTCTTTTTTTGAGCAAAAAGATGTTCGGTGGCTCCTTTTGTATTCGGCGTTTTTAGGTGCTGCAACTCAGACGGTCGTCTGGTTTATTCAACCTTATTGGAAGCAGCTTGGCATGCCTCTTATATGGTTTGGCATTATGTGGGCTTTCCTCCAGTTTATTACAGGAATTTTTTCTATTGTAGTGCATAGGCTGGAACAACGTTTTGGAATACGTCGGCTTTTTTTTGGACTGGTGGCACTGCTTTTTTTTGCTTCAATTAGTATCGGAATCGGATTTCCTCTTTTTGTTTCTCGGTCCTATTTTTTGAATGATATTTTTAATGTGGTTTTACCTGTTTTTATCATTACGATTCTCTTTGCTCTTTTTTATATTATTCGAGGCTTAAACAAGCCACTTGTGAAAGCTGCCTTAAATCATAAAATTTCATCGGAAAGAAGAGCGACGCTTCTTTCAATCGATAGCTTGCTTGGGCGCCTTTTTTATATTCTGGTAGGTCCACTGGCTGGTTATGTAGCAGATGTATCGACTCTTTCACAGGGAATATTATTTGAAGGACTTGTATTTACCACTTTAGGAATCTTGGCATTATTTTTCTTGTGCCACCATGGGATTTTAAGATCCGGAAAGATTCAATAATGTTTTGATTTCTCACATCGCTTTTTTTTGGAATTTGATGAAATTTTTGTTAAGGTAATTGTGATGTTCACCGATACTCATTCTCACATCCATTTTTTAAACGAATTTCCTGATACTGATGCTATTTTAATGCGTGCAAAAGCAGCAGGAGTTTCGCGTCAGATTATTGTAGGTTGTACTCCGAAGGACTCTTTTCAAGCTTTACAATTTGTTAAAAAATATTCTCCCTTTCAGCTTTTTTCCACTTTGGGGGTTCATCCCCACAATGCGAATGAACTTACCGATGCTCTTCTTAAACGTTATTACGATCTTATCAAAGAAGAGAAGAAAATTGTCGCATTAGGAGAAATGGGTCTCGATTATTTTCGTAATTTTCAACCGCCTGAGATTCAAAAACAGGCTTTTTTTTTACAATTGCGTTTGGCTAAAGAGGTGGATCTTCCCGTTATTGTTCATGTTCGTGAAGCCTGGGATGACGCATTGAAAATTTTGGGCGAAAGCGGAAATACCAAAGTTATTTTACATTGTTTCACTGGAGATCAACATCAAGCTGATATCTGCTGGGGTAGGGGATATCATACCTCTTTTTCCGGGGTTCTCACGTATCCTAAAAATCAGTATTTGCGTGATATTGCTGCGCTTGCTCCTGAGGATAAAATTTTACTCGAAACCGACTGTCCTTATCTTACTCCACAAAAATTTCGTGGCCAAAGAAATGAGCCTTCCTACGTTGTGGAAACTGGGCAGGAGCTAGCAAGAGCAAGGGGACAAAGTGTGGATGATATTGCTCTTGTTACGACTCAGAACGCTGTGAAGCTTTTCAATCTGCCTTCTCTTCAGGGATAGCAGGTTTTATTCCTGTATTTCTTGATTTTTTTGAATATTCCAATCGACAGGTTTGGCCGTTTTTAACCAGTCTTTAACGGGAACATATTTTTTGGTTTCAGGATCCAGAATATCTATGGCTGGATTCTTTTTGCTGATTCTAAAGCTTATTTCCTTAGCTTCCATACATCCTTTATACGTTCGTATGTATCCATAGTAGAAAGCGTCGTCTTTATTTATTTCTTCGGTTAAATAAGAATGGGCTCCGCTGCCGCACCGACTGAACATATCTTTATCCTGGTTCAGTTTATTTATTTCTTCCCATTGATTGAGGACTTCGCGCCGCATGAATTTATCGGATTCGCCCATAAAAGTGCCTTCTTTTGTCGTGATATATGTTTCTTTACTTCCTTCAACGAATTTTGAGGCATCATACCAGTTTATTTCTAAGGTTGAGGGGGGTTGATAAAAATTATTCGCTATTTGATTTAATAAAACTAATCCTGCTCCAATAAACATTAAAAGTATAATGCCGACTATTATAACGATTTTTCTTAAAGATTTTCCTTTCATAAAATTTTTTAAGGTTATTATTGCCCTATTGGTGCTTCAGATTATAATCTGACATGTCTTTTGAAACCAGTTTTTGTTTTTTTAAATAGATGATTATTTCCGCTATAAGGAGATTTGGCATCCATGCAAGCCAGGGAGAGAGAAATAGCACTTGGTCCGGTCTCGCATGAAATCCCAGTGATAATATCGGTACCCAGAGACGAAGCATCACGGCTGAAAAAGTTATGGCATAGCTTCGTATCATCCATTGTTCATGCTTTTTTATATTCTTTTTACGGATGGTTCGTAGAGCTATCCAGGTGCTGATGGTCCAAAGAAAACTTAGGAGAGAAAAACTGATTTTCGCCCAAAAGCCTCCATTGGCAAATAATGACATGTAGAAACCGGCTGGGCCTCCCAAAAAAAGGATAGCTCCTATGTATATTTTTCCGAGCGTTCGATGAAAGGAGATATGCTTTTGTCGGAATTTTTTGAGAAATTGAAAAGGTCCGATTCCAAGCGAAAGGAGACCGCCGGTTATATGAAGATAAAATGCTGTCCGCCAGTAGATATTATGGACAACACCTTGTTTCGCCAACAGGAAATATATATCTGATCGGAAAGAAAAATATATCAGAGTAACGAAGGATAAATAGCAAGCCATAGATGTTATAAGTGCCCATCCAGTTCCAAGAAGAATTTTTTCCAGTGTTATTTCTTGCTGAAATCCTTGATTATTTTGCATACAGTTCCTGAAGATCTTTCGCCAATGTTTTGGTTATTTTTTTTGTGCCAATTTTTTCACGTGTTTGTGGCATTATGGCTTGTGAGAAGCCCATTTTTTCAGCTTCATGGAGGCGTTTATTAAGTTGCGTTATTGATCGCAGTTCACCCGAAAGTCCAAGTTCGCCGATATAAAGAGTTTCTGCCGAAAGTGGCTCTTTTTTGAAGGAGGAGATGATGGCCATAACGACTGCTAAATCTGCGGCAGGATCGGCTAATTTAAAACCTCCAGCCACATTGATATAAATATCCTG
>CAYSYL010000050.1:0-10701 GCA_964435355.1 uncultured Candidatus Peribacteria bacterium
GTGAATATCGTCGCTTCGTCCGATTCGCTTCAAAGTGGTGCTATCAGCCTTCGGAGCCGATTACAGTTTTCTTCTACGGAGATGAAAGAGTCGATGCCCGATGTTTTGTATGCTTCTCTTTTAGGAAGCGATTTCGGCAATACATTAACTCCTGATTATCTCGGCGGATGGTTTGTTTTTTCGGGACGGAACGAGGCGGTTACCAGCCTTATCAGTCCTCTTACACCTCATGCTCGGCGAGCGACGATTTCCGCTTCAGGAGGAATTCGTCTTTTCGATCC
The DNA here is from genome assembly GCA_964435355.1 of uncultured Candidatus Peribacteria bacterium. Taxonomy (GTDB): domain Bacteria; phylum Patescibacteriota; class Gracilibacteria; order UBA1369; family UBA1369; genus CAYSYL01. The sequence continues at coordinate 282 of CAYSYL010000050.1, forward strand.
GGATGCCGTCACAGTAAAAGTTTTGCCCCATAATAATTCCCGTACACCTAATCGGATGACTCTTATCGATCAGATGACTTTGCGTGATTTGGCCCACGTTTATATTGTTATGAAACCAACCAGCCAGGTATTTGCCCTTGGGGCGAATGCTCCCATCATTCCTGACCATGATGCCATTTATTTGGAGCTTCTCACCCAAGAAGAATCTTACACCTTGGCCAAAACATCGGATGGGTACAGTCTTATGAAACACGGTAATGAAGTGATTCACCTTCAGGATAACGGGAATATCAATGTGATGAATTCGAACTTTGAAGCTGCATTCCAGGCTGATGAAAACAACAACTTTTCAACTGTTCATTTCATGGAAAACGGGAATGATATCGCCCAGGCGATTTTTGTGACAACTTTCGAAAAGGATGTCACGTTTTTGGGTCTGAATGAAACGATGGATACGTCACTCTCTACTTTCGAACCTGGAGTGTACCTCACTCCCTTAGCTACCGATAATGAAGTGGGCTTCGAACGGGAGTTTTCCGGGAATTCTTCCTCCTTACCACAAGGAGTTGCCATTACCGATAAAACCAGTCATCTTCCGAGTTCTTCCCAACCGGGATCGGATATAATTTCGCTGGAGAAAGCGGGTGATACCAATGGAATCGGTTTTACCGGTGATAATAAACATATTCTTTTATGGACGGCCGGAAACAGCGTCGGAGAAGCCAATGTTCCGTATGCTTCTGAAATCGGAGTGGTATTGGGTGATCCTACCATACGGCTTCCTGACTCAAATTCCGTCAGTCCGTCTACCGGTTTCACCAAGGATATTGGCCAGGAAATTTTTAGCGGAGACGCTCCAATCCAGAATCTTCTTTCGATTGACTATAACGGCGATGGATTAAAAGATACACTCCTTGCCTATGCCAATGGAGAGGTCCGTCTTTTACAAAACAATCGCGGGTATCCTCGCTTTACGGATAAAGGAATACTCCTTACTTTTGCCGGAGGAATAACAGCCATAGCTTCGGCGGATTTTAATAAGGATGGTTTCGAAGATTTAATAGTTGCCACTAATGACAGCTGTAAGAAAGGAGACGTGTGCATCGATTTATATGAAAACCGCGTCGGAAGTTTTGTGAGAAAACATTTGTCGCTTGAATCTTTCAGTGAAAAGAACCGTCTTTTCGATCTCAAAACAAATGACATGAATAATGATGGATTTCCGGACCTTATTATCTCGGATGACACCGGATCCGTACGGCTTTTTTATAATCTTCACGGGGAGATCGATACGACGGGTCAATATATCGGAAGTTTAGGACTTCATATTGATCCTACTAAAAATTTGAAGCGTGAGGTGGCGGTCAGTTATACCGGCTCGCCTATTAATGGGGATGGCACTCAAGATGATAATAATTTTGTCGTTTTGACCCCTGAAGGAGAGACTGAAAAATCTTTTACCTATCTCGACTTGGATAAAAATCTTGGCGTGCAGTCTCTTAAAGTTGCTAAAGATCTTACGACACCTCTCAGTAGTATCGGCCGAAACGATGAAGTGGAATATACTCTCACTCTTACCAATAGCGGATATACTTCTTTGCAGAACGTATGGATATCTGACATTTTGCCGAGCAATGTTACGTTAAATGTTTCCAGCATCGGATGTCCCAGCTGTGGGAAAAATTTCATAACTCTTTCCACCGGCCAAAGTATCCGGCCTTACGTCATGGGTGGATTTGATATTCCTCCTACGGAAAGCAGGACGATTACCTATCGTGTGATCGTGAAAGAAACTCCTCGTGTAAAACTTATGATCGGGAATAATCTCGATAAAGGCTATCCTATTGACAATTATCCGGACATCGCCGCCATGCCGGAAGGAAATCCGAGCGGACGAACGGTTTATTTTTATTCCTTGAATAAGGAGGAGCTGACCCAAAAAATAAATTTCTCCACCTATACCACTCCTCCTCCCGAACCGATTGAACGGCCGGCTCCACCGGCATTAAAAGATGGGGGCACCGGCATCGATGTCACGAAATTAAAACTGGATTTGAATTTCAACAAGATTCCTGATGAGATTGAAAAATATATGGACCATCAAAGTCTCAAGGATGAACAACAGTTCAATCTTGACGAGAGTTTGGGAGATATCGCTGACAGTATTGAAGCGGGTATTGGGGCCTTTACGTGTACCAGTGGATGTATTCCTCTTCCGGTTAATTTTGCTTTTTTGGCCCCTGGCCCGATTAACGTTATGGGTATTACGGGTGGTTTTGATCCAGCCCATATTCCAGTATTTGCCTGGGGTGTTCCAAGTCTTATTCCGGTATGGCCACCAAGTCCTTTCCAAGGTTCCACCGGAGGAAGAATTTATATTTCCCCCACCCTGACGATGGGACTGGGAACCGGCATTTGTCTCGGACCCTACCTGGCAGGCGTTTGTTACGCTTTTGCCGTTCCTCCTCAAGTTACCGGCATGGCGGCACTCTGTGAAAGTATTGCCGGCGGAATAAATAATGCCTTGGCAGGTGCCAGTGCCGCCATTCAGGGGACTGGGAATAAAATAGCCATTAATGGAGACGGTAATGTTAATACCGGCGATTTAGGTGGTAGCCGAAATATGAGCGGCGGATTCAGCGGCAGTGCTAACTTGGGAAGTTACAGTTATAAAGCCACGACTAATACTAATTTCCGTATTCCGGGGTTTCCAGCCGTCATAACCAACTGGCTTGATCGGCAGAGTGAAGAGATCGTGAATAAACTAAGCGATCTTCCTGATATTTATTTCTTATATCCTGACCCTGTTTCACTTGTCGGGGCCTTCCGGCCTACCGACGGAGCGAAACAAACCGGCCAAAGCGGTCCAAATGAAGCGTTAACCTTTCCATCGGCAAAAAAATGGACCAGCTTCCGTGAAGTTTTAAGTTATCTGAATTCCATTCCGCTCGTTCAAATCGAATCGAAAGAGGTCTTGATAAAAGTTCCGGCTCTTACCAAGAAAGAGATTGAAAAAATCAAAAGTGATGCGAGACAATGGGTGATTGATATGAAGGCGGAAGTTGATCGCGTTCGCAAAATATGGAAGTGTGATGAAAAGAGCGAGTTTCAAACGGCCTGTGATAAACTGCTGATTGATTCGAATGCCCTCATTACGAAGGTGGAAAAAAATATAGAAATTTTAGAAAAATACAACGAACTTCCCCGTAAGATTTTAGCGTGGAGAAATGTAACTGCGAAATATTCCTATCAACTTATCTGTTATCTGGATGCTATTATCAGTTATACCGGCGGATATATTCATAAACAGCAAAATCACATCGAAGCGTGGATCGAAATGGTGCGACAGATTAAACAAACTTTGAAGGACTGGAAAGCCATCGTGGATGTCATGGTGGATTATCAGGCATCTTGCGATAAATGTTCTTCAGCCCGCTTTACTTTGATGGAACTCGTGTTGAAACTTTTCGTGTTTATTCCTTCACCTCCGATTATTCCTTTTCCAAAACTTCCGGATTTATATATCGATGTTTCCGAGGTTCAAACCGGCCTTAAAGTTACCTGGCCTGATGTCAAATTCCGACCGGAACCGGTTATCGTTCCGAAACTTCCCCGCATTTCACTTCCCGATGTTCCTTCTCTCACGGTGGAACTTCCCGATATCGGTCTTTTGCCTGAACCACCCGATTTGCCGCCTCTTCCTGATCTACCACCTCTTCCCCTCCCGAAACTTCCGGATATTCCTCCTCCACCAAAAGTTCCAAGTTTCCCTGCCAGCTTGCAGCAGACGGTTTCCATTTTGAAAAATCTCATCAAGATTTTGTGCCTCTTGAAAAAAGGACTTATTCCGGTGCCGGAAACTTCGCTTAAAACCCACATCGAGCAAATGACGGAACGCCCACTCAGCCCGTTGCTTCCTTTCGACACCGCGCTCAATGTTCAGTTTCCGGCTATCACGTACGATTCTGTCGATCACATTTCAGTGAAAAGCGAACTTAATCTCCAAACCGATTTTAGTTCTATCTATGATTTTGTCCAAAATATTGCCGACAAAGCCAATAGTATTACCACGAACTTAGTGAAACAGAGTAATTCGACGACTCAAAAAGCCGCCGAATTCCAGCAGGAAAGTTTGAATGATGCCACGAATGCCACTCAACCTCTTGGGACGGACAATGCCACCGTTAATTTAAACACCAGCCTGTTGAATGGAGTTGCTACCGCTGATTCAGAACATCCATCAGAACATCAGGCGGTTGCCGCTCTTTCTTCCATCAGCCCTCTTCTCGGGTCCGAACTTTCACATCTTACAGCTCTTAAAAAGCAGGTGGCCTTCGAAAAAATCGAACCTCAGCCGGATATGCATGTATCCGTTGAACAAAAACTGATCAGTTCATCCGACCCCATGTTGAATCGACCGATGGATTCGATTGCCACTCATATTCCTCTTAACAGTTCATCCGATTTGCCTTCACAACAGTATCTCATCGCTTTAAGAAATGCTTTGATGGATTATCATACTGACATTTCCGCCCTCGATTCAAAACTTTCCGATACTCTTGACCTGAAGCAGATGGGATATATTCTTGCTGATCTTCCGGAACTTAATAAAGCACTTCCACCGTTTGAACAAGGAGGAACCGCCATGGTAGCTTTTGTCGGCGATGAAAAGACCCATACTCCTTTTGTTGCCGAAAAATCGAATCTTTTCGCTTCCCTTGAACCGGTTGAAAAATCTGAAATGTTCGGGACTTCCGCTCTTGCCTTTGAAGGAGGAGCTTTGACCGATTTGGCTTCCGACCTTCATGAAGATTTTGATTTAAAACGTCGCTTGATTGCGGACCTTACTATTACTGATGCTCCCAACGCTTCGGGATTATTGAATCCCGTTGCTGTTAATAAAGGGCTTTATATTGCCAATAGTTCAACGGGTTCCAGCGAACGGCTTATGTATTATACCGATGAAGCGGATAAGATTTCTCATCTCTTGTTCATAGATTACGATAAGGATTTGGATGAAGATATCATGTATTCCTATGGGGGGAATCTTTACCTGAAAGAAAACTATAAGTTTTCGCCGGTGAAAAATTATATTCATGCGCCGGCAACTATCGCTCATTTTAATGACTTTTTACCAAATGCCGGGGCTATCAATGAGTTTGCCATTAATGCCAATGGGAATAAAACCGCGTTCACTCAAAACCTCAATCGTGTCGGCCATCGGATTATTTTTGCTACCGAGGAAAATATACCTGACTCCTTCCTCGAAAAGAAAAATAACGAAACGCTTGAACTGCAAGTCTTAAAAGATCCCGAGCATCCGACGGCTCACCTTACGTTGCCAAATGGGTTTTATTATTCAAAAATGGCCATTTTGACGCCGAATGGAAGAGGAACTTTTTCCGATACGAAAGTTTTCGCTCCCACTGTGTGTGGTGATAAACAAGGTCCCTTACCAAATGCCGGGCCAGCAGAACGGAAGGTTGCCGTTATGAAAACCATTACTATCGACGGTTCGAAATCTTTCGATATGAATGGAAAAATTATCGCTTACTGGATGGATACCGATCTTTCCAAAGATTCCGATCACGATGGCGATCCGACTAATGACAAGAATTTGGGAAACGATGTGGATATTCTGAATGATTTCGATCAAGACGGCTCTTCGAACAATGATTTCGATGATCCGCATTTTGTTCTTGGACCGTTTGAAAGCCTTGAAGATCATTTGGTGAAACTCAATGTCATGGATGAATCGGGGAACATTGCCGGACAAGAAGTGACCATTCATGTATATGTTCCTGATATTTCCCTCGATGAAAGTACGGCGACTCAAGGAGTAATCCGTGGCAAAGTGACGCCGACGGAAGAAAATATGCCGGTGAGCATTTTCAGGAATCGCGGGGGCGTCGTTCAAAAGATTGAGACGAAAATCGCAAAAAACGGGAAGTATTTTACCAATAAGGATGGTGAGTTTATGATTGATGATCTGGAACTGGAAGATTCATTGATCATTAAAGACGCTCTCGGAAACATCATCGGAGAAATCGGTCCCCAGACGGGTGCTATCGTACTGTCGGATAAAAATTATTCGCTTCATGTTTTGCCCGCGGAGGCGCCTTTTTTACCAACACGAATTGTGCTTAAAGACCGCCAGGATAAAGTTTTGCTTACGCTCTTTTTGGTCCCAAAAATTTTACAGGAGACGGTCGTCGATCCGTCCGGGTTACCGTATAACCAGTATACTCTAGCGATTATGCAGGGAGTACACAGTAAAGATAAATATCCGCTCGATGATTTCGCTTTGAATGTTATCCCTTCATCCGATCCGGTTTATGCCGGCGCTACCGAGTTACTGGAAAAAAATAGCCACCAACGAAAAGCCGTGATCGATACGAAAGGAAATTTTTATGTTCTTGATCCCCGGCTTCATCTTCGTTTACGCGAAGAGCGAGAACTTTCCTCCAATGATCCGGTTGATTCCGCACAAAATTCTGACTCCGCCGCTTTAAAGAAAAAACTTCAACAGCCTTTGGTCGTTGAAATTCTCTTTACTCCAAGTGCCGGGGTTGATCCTATCGTTCTCGGTGAATTGTATGTTTCACCGCAAGGTCGTGGCGTGAATCTTTTATCGCCAGAAGAGTTTCAAGTTTTCAATGGTTCGAATTTCAATAAAGGACCGCTCTTTGATGGAGATAAGGATGGAATGCCCGATTCGTGGGAACTTATGTATGCTTTGAACCCTTCAAGTCTGGACGATGCTTCGATGGATTCCGATGGGGATGGGCTGACAAATCTGCAGGAGTATCGTGCCTTTACCAATCCGTTAGATCCCGACACGGATCGAGATGGTTACAGTGACGGTGAAGAGCTTATTTTTGGCCAGGATCCACAGCAAAAAGCCCATTCTCCTTTTACGGATGTTGGAGAAGATTATCCTTATTACCAGAGCATTTTGAATCTTTCCCAGAGAAATATTCTGAAAGGTATTCCTGCAGGGCAAGGCGTGGCTTTCGGGCCTGATCAAAAAGTTTCGAGAGCGGAATTCAGTAAAATCATGCTCGATACGTTCTGTATTTTACCTCGACCTGAAGCATTTGGGGGACCCGAATCTTTCACGGATATCCCTTATAACCGGGATGCTTTACCATGGTACTATGCTGCCACTAAGGAAGCGTACTTCCAGGGATTCGTCACGGGTTATCTGGGCGAAGTGAATACCGTAAGCGGGAAATCTCCTTTCAAACCGGAGGCGACGATTACCCGGGCCGAAGCTACTAAAGTCATTCTTGAAGCGTTAGAACGACAAGGCGTTATAGATTTGGGCGATATTTCCAAAGCCGAACCGTGGTATCTTCCCTACCTTGAAATCGGAAGTGATCTTACCCCTTATTTGAAACAGACATCACGTGTTCGTAAAGCTTATATCTTAACCGCTGAAGAGGCCAAAAGGCCGGAGGATTCTGTTACCCGGGCTGAATTCATCGCCATGGCCGATCGTGTCCTTTTAAGTTTCGATTGTACCAAAGTCGACAAGGATGGTGACGGCATGGGAGATTACTGGGAAAAGAAATTCGGATTGAATCCAGATTTCAAGGACGACAATTTTGATCCGGATGGCGATAAATTGACGAATCTTGAAGAGTATACTTTTGGGACGGATCCTCATAATCCGGATACTGACTCTGGCGGCATACGTGACGGGGAAGAGGTGAAGAAAGCTACCAATCCCCGGAACAATCCGGACGATGATCCGATTGATACTGACTCCGATGGATTGACGGATAAGGCTGAACGGAATGTTTTCGGTACGGATCCTTTGAAGCCGGATACGGATAAAGGAGGCGTGAGTGACGGGCAGGAAGTGCTCATTAACAATACTGATCCTTTGAAGGCGGATGACGACCGGGATAGTGATCAGGATGGACTTTCAGATGTCAAAGAACAAACGGTTTATAAAACAAATCCGTTTGCCGCTGATAGCGATAATGGCGGTGTGAAAGATGGCCAGGAAATACAAAGGGGAACGGATCCTTTAAATAAAGCGGATGATCTTCATGATCCTTTTTCGGACTTAGCGGAAGGAATTTACGCCGTTACAGCTTTGTGCAGCCAATGTCCGTGTGAAGTGAGCGTGATTCATTCGGCCGATCTGCTTTTAGGAGACATCGTTTTTGCCGCCCTTTCGAATTTTGATGACAGCCATATTTTTAGTCTCAGCCATACGGTTATGATAGAAAAGTTGTTGCCGTGATAAGGATTCCTACTTTGAAACTATGGAGAGCACTTTTTTTTGGGTGACCCCGCGTTATTAACCCGTGAATCCCCATTGCGACCGCTTACCCATACGCTGAATGTCAAAGATGAATTGACTTTTACTGGGATTAGTCGTAGATTGCCCTCTCTTTTCCGTATTTTATGCAAAAAAGACCTTCTCAAGAAACTAGGCAAATTACTATCGAAACAGATTTACCGCCTCAACAAGGAGCTGATAAGCTTTTAGGGACACTATTATCCCTGCTTGATAGAGACACCGTTCTCCTTGTTCAAGGAGATGTCGAACTGAGAATACAAAACATTTTTAGAGCTTTAGCGGAGGCGGTAGTCGCAAAAGAGTCTGGGAATAACCGTCTAGGAATATCGGTTTTTCGAGATAATCTGAAATCGAGCGTTAATTCGGACGAGGCAAAGGTTGGTTTACAGCATGTACGTATCGATAATGTTCCTTATGATGCTCTTAAAAAGCATGATCCCTTTATTATTCCTGACGGTTATCATATTGCTGGAATTCATTTAGTTTTTGTCGCCCCTTCCCTTTTACCTGAACACCCATCTTCGTGGGTTCGTACTACTACTTTAGGAGAGCATGTTCAATTGGTATCTCTCAGTCCCGAAATGGCTATTCGAAATGCTGATAGCCAAAATATTCTGGATCCGAATGATGATCCCGTCATTTTGCCTGAGGGATTCGAAATTTTGACCAGCAGTACTGCTTCACATGATTCTAACTCTTCATTTGCCCATTCTGGTGTCATTTTTTACCTCTCCCTAGAGTCTGTCTGAAAAACGGATTTTATTGAAACAATTTTGTTGATAGTGAATATTACTCACTGATGTTTATTATTTCTTTTGCCCTTTCGGCATCTTCCGATTTCACCTGAAGATCTATTTGGCCAAAGGCATCGGAAAAAACGGCGTGGGTGTTCACGATACTTTCGTTTTTCAAGTAGCAGTCAATTCCCTCCGATTCGAGTTGCCCTTTTATGATGTGGGCTTCCGCAGTGGTGAGAAAGCTTTTAATAGTGACGAAGGTGTTCATAGTGTTTGAATAATACATGTTTTTATCGGGAAATTCAAAAGTTCCTTGAATATCTCCTTCTGGATATATCCATGTGGCTCTTCGTTTTTTGCAGCTTAAAGATGTTTAAATTTCTTTGTTTTTGTGGTATACTATAAAGATATTTATGGCTCTAGAGAAACAAACAATTCGTTTATTACAAAGATTTACCGGATGTGCCTTATTGGCCTTCTTACTTCTTTTTGGGCAGACCTCCGTTATGCTTGCTCAATCATCGGATGCCGAGGGTTCTGCCGCGAGCGCTAGTGATTCCAACGCCCAGGAAAATGTAATGTGCCAGGTGGAGATGAAAAAGTTTTTGGATATCGAGTTTTCAAATTATGTCAGTTTTATCGAAACGACGGTGCAAAATAAAAGCGGGACTCTTTCGCTTTTAGATACTCTTATTGGACGATATCGCGAGTTTCGTTCGGCTGTCATGAGCAAGTATTTAACGTTTACTCCCTATCCCGGCGCTTCCCAATTGACGGAAGGTATTGAGCCGGAAGCCTGCTCACGCATGGTGCAGGAAAAACTGGAAGTAGCGAAAAAAATATTAGAGATTCGCGTTCGTTCCAGTTCGGCCGTTAAAAAATCTACGGCCCTCCTTGAAAAATACCAGCACATTAATTCGCGTCTTCGCACGCTTCATCAAAGCTTTATCAGCCTTAAAGCTTTTTTGGATACCTTTTCACAAAAACTTCCCTGTTATGTGAAAAAATCTTGCAATAAAGGCTAACCTCTTTTGTCGAATAATTGTCTGTATGAAATTTTTATCACACCATCGTGGAATACTAAGCGGGATTGTCGCTATGGTCATTGTTTTTTCTGCCAGTAAAGCTCTTAGCGCTCAAGAATCGGCTGATCCTGCCTGCCAAATCGATAAAAACAATATATATGCCAATCAGGATCTTAGTACCGAGGAGATCATGGTGACCTATCACACCACCGTCAATGAAAAATTTAATACCTCTATAAAAGCTATGCTTTCCGCTGATCCGACTGATCCTAACGGCAAGGCACCTGAAAATGAAAAGGAGTGTACTTCCAATAATTTCAGTACTTTTTGCGTCGCCTATCGCC
>CAYSYL010000051.1:0-10550 GCA_964435355.1 uncultured Candidatus Peribacteria bacterium
AACGAGATCTCCGCCTCCGGAAGATTTATATCCGCAACTCCCCCGATTGAAACAAATCCTGGAGGCCATGAACGTGATCTCTTTTGAACTCGATGGATTTGAGGCGGACGACATGCTGGGGACATTGGCGAAACAGGCGGAAATGTACCCGGAAATTCATTCAATTATCCTTACCGGCGATCGCGATGCTCTGCAGCTCGTGTCAGAAAAGACAGAAGTAATGATGCCATTAAGCGGAATTTCTCAGGTCAAAATATATACGCCCGAAGAAGTGGAAAAAACGTACGGCGTAAAACCTGAACAAATTATCGATTACAAAGCTCTCTGCGGCGATGCCTCGGACAACATTCCGGGAGTAGCGGGAATTGGTCCGAAACAGGCCTCTGCAATGCTCCAAAAATATGAAACCTTCGAAAATATCTATAGCCATATCGCTCAATTAACAGCTTCTCAACAGCAAAAAATGATGACCGGAAAAGCTCTTGGAGAAATGAGTAAAAAATTGGCCACCATTCATCGTGAAGTTCCGGTCACGCTTTCGCTTGAAAAACTTTCTCCCTCGATAGATTTTGTAAAAACCACTCACCTGTTCGAAGAGCTGGAATTTACGTCACTTCTCAAAAAGCTGGAAGAGCTGAAAAACCAAAGAGAGCATCAAGCGCAGGTCAATCTTCAGCAAAGCCTGTTTTAATCTCGAATTCCATAAGCATGTAATGAGACATAATTAGAAATTTTATGAGCGGCTTCTTCAGCATCCTTGCTGGAGGAGAGCGTTCTTTTGATCTGAGGCCTCACCTCATGCATAATTTCAGCTGCAATTTCTTCTAAAGAGAAACCGCGTTCACTATGTAAAACACGCAGCTTTTCAAGATGACGATAAAGAAGGGTCGTAACGCGAGAATCAAAATAAGATGCTTCAATCGGCTGATATCCTATGTGATGTAAAATAATATCGTAAAACAAATCATCAAGAATTTTCAACAATTGAAAATATACTAATTTTTTTTCAAACTGTTTCAGGGCAACCGGATCTTCACTCAATTTTGTATTCATGAATATTTTTAATTTTTCAGGATCGTATAATTCCAGTTCAATAAAAGTACCATGGGGAGGACGTGAGTGAGTTGCAGGAGTTCCCGGAATGAAATTTACTTCGGGATGAACAGGATATATCCCTGCTTCTATTAAATCGATCATGACATTGCCAGGACTCTCTTTGCGCATTTTGCGTAGAACTCTTTGGAAACCTTCTTCTTTATTATCTTTTCCGATATTTCCAAGATGTAAATCCTTACCAAGTAAATCATACACACGGCGATGAACTACGCTCTTCCATTTTTTAATAGCCGGTCCCCAATGATATGGCTCATACTGTCCTGCATCTTTCAAGGCTTGGAGTTGCCATTGCCGGAACTGATAAGCGCCTTTTAAAAGAGCCATGTATTTTGCCGTATGCTCAGGATGCCCTATCGCTTCATGAGTAACAGTTGTTGGTCGTCCCGGAAAAAGCCGAAAACATCTTTCCCCAGCACTATTAACAATACGAGGATCATATGAACCATACATGGAAACTGTCATTTCTGGAAAAGCTTCATAAATAAGTTCATACATAATTTTTATATACTCGTGCCAATAAGGTGAGGCATTCACCCCATCTAATGCATCAGGAAACTGCTTATGATAAGGGGATATACTTATCCATTTTTTTACCCATACGGTTGAGTCTCCTAGATTCATCCGATAAAGCTTTCCTTGTTCTCCTATAAAATCGGGTTCGGGTCTTTGCTCAATATGAGCTTCAATAATCTCTTGTTCTTGAAAAGAAATCTCGACCATAGAATAAAAATCTAATATGAAACCATAGAACTAAATTAATTAATAGTCAAATCAGCTTAAAAATGCTATAATTAACAGATATTTTTAATAATTTCAATGATAATTTTAAGAAGTAATAGCCAAAATTTTACCTTTTTTACAAAAAACTTTATTTATAAGATAAAAGATGGAAAAGGGCCTGAAATAAATGAAAAGTACCCTATGGCACAGGAAGAAGAAAGTGATAATGCCAGACTGCCGAATCGGCGTGAAGTATTTGGACAAGAAACTCCCCTGGCATATGCAATAATTAAGCCTGAAATTTTGACTAACATTGATTCAACGGCATTAATGGTAGAAGTAAGACGTCTGCGTGAAGCAGATGAACGATTTTATGGAGAAATTTCTACAATCATTGATGAACAAGATGGAAAATCAAGTGGAACTCGCGCAAAAAGTATTCATCAACTACAAGGCATAGAGGTAAAAAAAATTGCTGATGCTATAATGAAATATTTTGATACTCCGACACCTTTTATATTTCTAACAGATGAACAAAAAAATTTTGTTTTTAATGTATTAAATCAAAGTCGCAACTTTCAAAAAATTATAAGCTTGGCACAAGCTCTAGAAACATCGGTTGATAAAAAATTTATTAACCATTACTTTATCCAAAATTGTATAGCTAATGCTTATTACGAAAGGGGAGTTGAAGTATTGAGCCAAGGTGATGAAGCGCAGGCAGCAGATTTATTTTTAGAAAGTAAAAAATATTTATTAAAGATTGCTAAAGAAACTACAAATAAGTTCCGGCAAGCTGAAGCTTATTCCAAATTAGGAGAAGTATACTGTAAACAGGGGGATTTTTTGAAGAAGAAAGGGGGAAAAGAGAATAAGGGTCATGGTAGTTTTTTATCAAAAGGTATTGAATATCTGGAGAAAGCTTATACGATTGATTTTAACGGGAACATTGGGACGCGCCTCATCCAGCAAATAATTAAAAAGGCAGCCCAGGAAAAGGATCCTAATCGGCAGGAGGCAATCATGCAGCATGCTCAATGGCTCGCTTCCATTGTATACCTGTCTGTTCTTAAAAATGGTAGTTTTCAGTCCGCGGATTTTGAACATCACGCAAATTTCCTCAAAATGTACCTTTTCATAATACATTCGATCCCAATTATTACAGGGGGTGAGTTGAATTTTTATAAAACATTAATAAATAACGTATTGCAGGCTAAAAAGACTGACCAGCAGATGCAGACTCTCGTGGAGGAGTTGAAAGAATTAAGCCAGAATCTAGGCGCTGTCAGTGACCCTTCCCAGAAATTTCATATACGCCAAATGCGAAATCTGTTGAGTGAATACATAAGAGCCTTAGAGGCTCCAAAAAAAATGCAACACCTAAAAAGTCAGGAAGATAAATCTTTATGGGGGAAAGCATTTTATTTTACGGAAATAAACTCTACCGGCATAAGCGGGAATATACAATTCAACGGACAACTTCATCCAAGTATAGTTAATGAATGGGATTTGGAAGTTGCGGATAATCTTGTAGCAGAGTTAGGTTTAGATACGGTATATGACCTTGATGGATTTAATACAACAGCTGACAAATTCTTGCGGGCTCGTTTTGCAACGGATCCTTTAGAAGATCTTAAAAGTCCGGAACATCAAATTTTTGATAAATTTACGAGAAATTTCTTAAAAATAATGGGTATAGAAAAATACGAAGATGCACGTACGAATGTTATGGCAGATGTTTTCTTAGGAGCTGGTGACTGTCGGCATCATGCCTATGCTAAATCTTTACTCTTTACCGCATGGCGAAAAAAAATCGCTAATAATCACTTGCGAGAAACTTATGGGAACCCTGATCCAACACTATCAGAAGCAGATACAAGGATTAAAAAATGGTTGGGTAAAGTCTGCCCATTACTTTTAACTCACATGTTGGTAACAGATGTGGTAATAAAAGCCGATGTCATTGCCCCAAAAAAATACGAAGCGAGACGAGATGAACAAGGCCATTTCATAAAAGGTAATGGTGAAGCGGTGGCAATGGAAGATCATACCCTCACCATAGCACTTCAATTGGACCCTATTTATAATCGGGTCATAAAGGCCCAAATTTGCGATAGTTTTTATCATCACAATTTTCCCTTTGCAAAAGTTGACCTTCCCTTATCAACACCTGTAGATAAGGAAGGAAATTTTGTATTGCATGGAGGAATAATAAAAGTCCGTAATGAGTCAACAGGAGAGTTGGTTAATGTTGATGTCACTCTTCATCCTGCTTCTTATGCCGGATCACGATCATCGGCTCGAACAGATTACATTATCAAAGACATTAGACCTACGACACCTCAAATTCGCGGCATGGATATTCATGAAGAAATGGGAAGTATTGATAATTGGGGCCCGAAAAGACCAAAAGTGGTAAGCGAATTCATGAATAAAATTGCCGATAATGCAAGATGATTAAAATTTACGCACAAAAGGTTGTCTGATTTAGGGGAAACTGCTGAATGAGATTCTCTAGTAGGTTGTGGCTCTTAGCTAAACAATAGATTGGGGCATGGCTTGAAAAGCTAATAATCCATTGTCAAAAACCTCGGTCTATACTATATTTTCCCCAGTCCATTTCTTAGTATCGATAAACATGGACAGCACTTTTTAACGCTTTTTTCTTTCATGGCTAAACCACGCGTTATCGCAAGCCTTGATATCGGGAGTTCAAAAATAAGAACGGTTGTTGGAACCCTAGAGGATAAATCTCAAATTCCCAACATAATCGGGGTTGGTATAGCGCCTTCCACAGGACTCCGTAAAGGAGCTGTTATTGATGTGGAAGAAACCATTAATAGCATCTCCTCTTCATTGGAAGATTCGGAAAGAATGGCAGGCGAGCCGATCAATCACGTTTTTCTTGGTATCGGAGGAAACCACATAGAATCCATTAATTCAAAAGGAGTCATTGCCGTTTCCCATGCGGGAAATGAAATCAGTGAAGATGATGTAGATCGTGTTTTGGAAGCGGCGCAAGCGGTAAGTATTCCAAGCAATCGTCGCATTCTCCGCATTATTCCGAAATCTTTCACGGTTGATGAACAACGGGGCATAAAATATCCGGTGGGAATGACCGGTATCCGCTTGGAAGTAGAAGCCCACATCATTACCGGCCTTGTCCCAAGTGTCAAAAATATAGAAAAATGTGTCCTCCAGGCCGGAGTGGATATCGACGATATTATTCCTTCCTGCTTGGCGGCAAGTGAAGCGGTCCTCTCAAAGAGACAGAAAGAGTTGGGTGTCGTCGTCGTAGATATCGGCTCAGGTGGAACTTCGGTCAGTGTTTTTGAAGAAGGAACGACACTCCATACCGCCATGATTCCGGTCGGCGGTGAAAACGTCACGAATGATGTGGCCATCGGCCTTCGAACCTCCATCGATACGGCGGAAAAAATTAAAATCGAATATGGTACCTGTAATCCTGCCGATGTTAACGATCGTGAAATTATCGATCTTTCATTGGTCAGCAAAATCGATACGCAGAAAGTTTCCAAGAAACTTATGGCGGAAATCATCCAGGCCCGCTACCATGAAATTTTCATTCTCGTAAAAGATGAATTGGCGAAGATCCACCGTGATGGAATGCTTCCGGCAGGGGTAGTACTTACGGGCGCTGCCGTTAAAATGCCAGGCGTCATAGACCTCGCCCGTGAAACTTTGAATTTGCCGGTTCAGATCGGTTTCCCTCAGAATTTTGACGGCGTCGTCGATAAAATTGATGATCCTGCTTATGCTACCGCCATTGGACTTATCCTCTGGGGATCACGCCTCGAAAATCGCAGTTACGGTTTTTCCTTAAAAGGTTTGAATATTAAAGGGGCTGTTGGGGGGATGAAAAGTTGGATAAAAGGATTATTTCCCTGAGTCCCAAGGCCATTGGTAACAAGATTATAAATAGATATGGCGAAATTTTCTTGACATCTAATCAAATATTAGTAAGAATAAGTCCCCTTTTGCAATAAAAGGAAAGAGGCTAGAATAAAAAGGCAATTTGATCAGATCATTACATCATTTCATACATCTCATAATTTAATACTTATGGCAGCAGCAAACCAGCAACAAAAAGATGCGCTTCGGAACCTCTTTTCAGGATCGCCTCTTGCAAGTAAAAGAACCCAGGAAGTGAGTCCGGATCTGACACCCGTAGCACTCATTAAGGTTGTTGGAGTAGGCGGAAGTGGAAATAATGCTTTAAACCGGATGGTGAAAGCGAATTTGAAAGGGATCGACTTTATTGCCGTCAATACGGATGCTCAAGCTCTTTACCATTCAGAAGCGAGCGTCAAAATCAACATTGGGAAAGCGACGACCCGTGGACTCGGGGCTGGAAGTAACCCCGACATTGGACGTCAGGCCGCCGAAGAAAGTGCTGAAGAGATACGCCAGGCCTTGGAAGGAGCCGACATGGTCTTCATTACCGCCGGTATGGGTGGAGGCACTGGAACAGGAGCTGCTCCTGTTATTGCCGATGTAGCCAAAGAAATGGGTATTCTTACGGTTGCTGTCGTTACGAAGCCATTTGCATTCGAAGGTCACCGCCGAAAGCAACAGGCAGAAGAGGGTCTCGAAAACCTCAAAAAGAAAGTCGACACACTCATCGTCATTCCGAACGACAAAATTCTTGCGATTATCGACAAAAAAACACCCATCACGGAAGCCTTCATGGTGGTGGATGATGTCCTCCGTCAGGGTGTCCAGGGCATCGCTGATCTCATCACGATCCATGGAATGATCAATGTAGACTTTGCTGATGTAAAAGCCGTGATGGAAAATGCCGGTTCAGCTCTCATGGGTATTGGATACGGTACCGGTGAAAACCGCGCCATCGAAGCCGCAAAAGCAGCTATCGAAAGTCCTCTCCTTGAACTCTCCATCGATGGTGCCAAAGGCGTTCTCTTCAACATTACTGGAGGAAACGATCTGAGCATGTTCGAGGTAGATGAAGCCGCTCGCATCATAACAGAAGCGGCTGATCCGGAAGCCAACATCATCTTTGGTGCCGTAATTAACGATTCCTACACCGGAGAAGTAAAAATTACTGTTGTGGCTACCGGCTTCGATGACAGTCCTCGCGAACGTCCGAATGTTATCCGCCAGCACGTTTCACTCAATCAATCCACTTCTGCTACGGCAAATACAAACCAAAATGCTGGAAAATATGCTGAAAGCGAACTGGAAATCCCAGCCTTCATTCGAAAGAAAATGAATTAATACGGAACATGGTTGGATTAAAAAGCTGCCAGAGAAAAAGTCAACGGTAGACGGCGGAAAAACATTCCCAAACCTTTCTTTAGTAAACACCTGGATACCTGTTTTTCGCTGCATCTTTTTCCTCCGGCTCAGAATCATCCTCGAGGGTTATACTTCACGAGGAGTCACTTCATCCGGAGATAGGCGTAATGCTTCGATACGGGTTACAAAATTCTCGAAAGTGTCAGCCTCTAAAAATTCGCTTGTATATCGGTACGAAACAAGGTAACTAATCTTCCCCGTTGCTGCGTTGATTTCAGCGCGAAAAAGGGGGTTATTATTGTCTTTGCCCCAATCCAGTGAAAATTCCACCTTTTTCCTCATCACCTTAAAAGAGGTAAGTTTCCCGATCTTATTTTCCACCGCTTTATCAGTATAAGAGTATTTGCTCGTTAATCTTCTGAAATGTTTTTCCATGACTTCGTTCCAATTTTTTCCCAGCCTATGGAGTGTCAAATCTCTCGCATGAGCTATTTGAGCCATAGCCGACGGCACATCCGATGCGAAGCCGGAAATATTGTTAATCCCGCTACCACCGATATTTGGAGCCGTTATTTCATAACTTATTTCGCCGTTCGATAAAGTTTTCAACTGGACGGAACCCCAGTCAAAAGTCATAAAAGTGGTATCATTCTTGCTTTCAAATCCTTTAAAAGTATCCGTCTTTTTAAAAGGACCGATTTCACCTTGAAGTTTCTGATAGGTCGACTCGGCAGAAAGCTCTTTTTGAACAGTTTCTTTTACAACTTTTCGTCCGAAATTCCCGTTTTGAATAGCTTCGGTTAATTTCGTTAAATCTTCATATTTGCCAAGCTCTTGTCCTTGGACACCATTGTTATCAACCGGATAAACATGATAATTCCCTTTTTCAGATGAGTCGTCATCTTTCATCAGGAAAAAAGTCTGTAACTCTCCGTTCAAAGGAAGTTTAAAATTCATATCAGAGAGGGGGGCATAGGTATTGATACGGGTAATGGCGGTCTGAAGGGGATCCTCTTTTTTTTGTTCCACACTGGGAAGTGGCCCTTCCGGGAAATTCCCGCTCGTCATATCATCGGTAAGACTGGGAAGTGAACTATATTTTCGGGCATAAGAAAAACCGTTTCCATCTTGCCAATTAATCGTAAAGATTTTGGTCGTTTCATCACCGGTAAGGAAATATTGTTGTTCTTTTCCATCCTTGGTGAGCAAGTAAAAACTCAAATCGGTATTCTCCCCATGAGTATTAATTTCCTGAATCGCCTTCGCCAGATATTCTTCTGAATTTTTTAAAGAATTTTCAGATGTTTCTTTCATATCAGCATTCTGATCAGGAGAAAAGCGATCAAGAATGACGCCAAAAAGAAAAATATTCTCATCGATTTCCGGTTGGGTCAAAACATGGGTATCTTTCTTTTCACTGAATTCTTTCGGGCCAATCGGAAAAGAGTCGGGAGCAAGGGTAGGATCTTGTTTCGCCAACTCTTTTAAGGCGGCAAGAGCCTCTGCGCGAGCCTTCTTGATATTTTCATTAGGATTATTCTTATGCTCATCAATCGTTAAAGCGAGCTTATTCGCCACCTCTTTTAACTGTTTTCTTGCTTCGGGAAGAGTCCTGTTAGGAATAACAGCCTCATTATTTTCCTCAGATTCAGGCTGTGCCTGAGCCCTTTCAGCTCCTGAATCAACGTAGTAAATAAATCGTGAGCTTCCTCTTGAGATAAAAGAAAAACAGGAAGAGGCAAAGAAGGAAGAAAGAAATTGAATCATGTGAGAGAGTGAAGAAGATCATCGGCATGGGCACTGCTTTCGGACTGTTCTGTTTTTTCATTTTCCTCACGGACGACCCGGTCAAAAGATCGATTGACCAAAATTAACTTTTTCTCTTGAGCACTAACCTCCTCCAATGCTTTTTCAGGAGCCTTGTGAGCAGTGGTAGCCGCTTCAATTTGCCTTCGTTCATCTTCAAGAGCCGTGATCATATCCGTTTGTCCCTGCTCAGGAAGCCGAGCTATACGTTCAACCATTCTGGAAATCGCTGTTTCCTCAAGCGATCCGATACTTTCGGATATCATAACGAGTGCTCGCAGGTGATCATTTTTTATAATGGAATAGTCAACCATGGTTTGCATTAACTTTCTTTGGTAAATAATTTTGGCTTAGGAAGCTTGTCAAATTTAGTAAGGAGAGCATCGGCATCCATGGCGTCCTTTTGAGATTCATGTTCACTTATTAACTGAGCGGATTGTCGTTCAAGCCTTCCGATTTGTCGCTTAAAAAATCCGGCATCCAGATGATAACCAGTATCAGCTCCCCCACCATCGAAAATTTGACCATGGTCCTTTTCAGTAGTGGTAGCGACCTTTTTTTGTAAATCTACAATTTTATTTTTGAGTTCTGCCGTTAGGTAAGGATTTTTCAAGAGTTCTTGCGTTCGCTGAGTAACATCTTGATATACCTTTGTACGAACTTCAAAATTTCTATAAACATCATCAGGACTTGCCTTAGGAGTTACTGGTGAAACCTCCGCCGGTTTTTCAGGGCCGGCCATGAAAAGGACTCTTTTTTCGAAAAGAAAATGCGGAAAGGAAAGAAAAAGATATGTTTTCATAATGAAAATGAATGAATAAATCTGTTAATTATAGCAAAAAAGAGCAAAAAATGCTATAAGCGGAACATGCACGTTGTGGAAATTACCGAAAAAAATATCGAAGAATACGAAAAGTTCGTCCATACCCATAGACTTGGAACTATTCATCAGCTGCCGAAATGGGGAGAGTTTCAGCAAAAAAGCGGAAAAGATAAATACTGGCTGTTGGCGCTGCTGGATAAAAATAACTCCATTAAAGGAACGGCACTAGTTTTCAAAAAAACGCTCCCATTTAAAAAATCATGGTTGTATTGCCCGCGCGGCCCGCTCCTGGATTATAGCGATAAAGAGCACCTTCTTCTCATGTTCAGCAAGATAGCAGCGCTTGCTCGACAGGAAAATGCCATCTTCCTCCGCTTTGATCCGCCATTTTTAGAAAATGAAAAATTTCTCGAAAACAGTTTTTCCCACGTAGTAAAATCAAGAAAAGCTCATGCTCATTACCAGCCGGAAAATACCCTCATCCTTGATCTTGCAAAACCCCTGAACCAGATGCTCCAGGAAATGAAACCCAAAGGAAGATACAACATTAAAATAGCGCAAAAACATAACGTCACGGTGAGAATTTCAGAGAATAGTAAAAAGGATATTGAAGCTTTTTATACTCTTTTTACGCAAACAACGGCCCGGGATAAATTTTTTGGCCATCCTCAAAAATATTATGAAAAAATGCTGGAAACCTTCTCTGACGCTTCGGGTAAGCACCAAGTACCAGGCACCAAATCCCAAACAAATCCCAATCTCCAGACTACAAACTACCACCTACCTGCCGCTCGGCTCTATTTTGCCG
>CAYSYL010000052.1:0-335 GCA_964435355.1 uncultured Candidatus Peribacteria bacterium
ATAAACTCTTTCGTGGTGGGGGCAACAGGGTCAAAATAAAGAACCTGATCTTCATCAAAATAAGGAAAAGCATCCCCCTTATTTCGGATACGATAGCGATAGGAAAGCCTATCCAACGTTTCATACCCTGTCACGTTTTGAAGATCACTACTTTGCTGTTCCGTTGCCGTTCCAAAGGCAATCCATCCATCCGTATCGGCCTTTGGTAAACCTTTCGTTTCATATCCCGGCAAGTGTTCATGCAAATCAAGTAAACCGTTTTCAATCCCCGCTTCCGCGGCATAATAAGCTTTTCCGGCAGAAACCACATCCGTCGTCTGGCGAATTTCACGAAT
>CAYSYL010000052.1:345-3495 GCA_964435355.1 uncultured Candidatus Peribacteria bacterium
AGAGTCAAGGTGAGCAAAATTCCCATCAACAGTACGGCTACTAAAAGAGAACTCCCCTCTTTCTTTTGGCCCAAAAACACTCCAAAACTCCGAGAAGTTGTTCTTTTTTTCGACATAACCCGTAAGGTAATTTTTTCATGCATGGTCATAGAGTTATTTTTCATACGGAGCGGCTATAAACTCGAGAAGAAATCGTTGTCTGGAAATTCAAACGGAATTCCGAAGGAGGACTTTTTTGATTACTTTTCACGGTCATAAAAAGAGTCACTTTCGGCTGAAACTGTTTCTCGTTTTGAGCATAGTGTTCTTTCGCATAAGGATTCACATCAGGGGAAATCGCGAAAGATAAAGATTCAATTCCCACCACTGAAGAAAAAACCGGCTGAAATCCTTCCTCATACCCAGGAGCTGTCATCCATCCGGCGGCATTTTTTATTTTCTTTTCCATCTTCACGGTTTTCGCTTCGGAATCATAAAAAAATGTCGTTTTCTCCAACCCGTCTTTTCGAATCAAAGCCAAATAATGACTTCTCCCCGATTGAATACTTCCCATGACGCCATCACTGCAAACCGACAGGTCGGCCTGGCTATAACAATCGTAATCAATAGTCCCCAAACGAACTTCAGTCGTAACCATATCAACAAAATTTCTCACATCGGAGTACACTTTCCTGACATCATTGGCCTGTCTTTGAGATCGTACAATACTGACATACGTCGTCGAAACAATGCCGATAAAAACGATAAAAATGGCCAGACTGATCAAAAGCTCAATGAGGGTAAAACCCTTGAACGAACGATATTTTTGAGAATTTTTTTTCATACAAGAGTAATAATTAATAACCCTCTTTCCAATTCGTCAGTTCCGTTTCAAGACGTACCTCTTTTTGCCGGCCTTTTTCATCCCAGGTGACAACACTGGTCACACGATATTTGGAAGGAATGGTATCGGCAGGATTCACTCCATTCGAAAGAGAAATTCCCTCGTTATCATAACTGAGAGGTTCAATACGAATAAATCGATGAAAAGGACTCACCGCATCCGTCAACTGATGAGTATAATGAATTTCGGCTCCTTCCAACGTATCATCCTGTTTTTTATAAAGAGCCGTTGTCGTTTTTTTACCATACACTTCACGATCGTCACCGGCCTCCGCCACCGTTATATTTTCAAGTTTCCAGGGAGTAACAGAGGCTACATCGGA
Source organism: uncultured Candidatus Peribacteria bacterium (assembly GCA_964435355.1). Taxonomy (GTDB): domain Bacteria; phylum Patescibacteriota; class Gracilibacteria; order UBA1369; family UBA1369; genus CAYSYL01. The sequence continues at coordinate 1,551 of CAYSYL010000052.1, forward strand.
AACACCCAAAACGGTAGAAATATTGGCCGAAGTATCCAAAACATTGGTATCCAGAGTATAAAACTGAGCTTTACTTGAAAGATCAGGAAAAATCGCCTGCCAAATAGGAGTTTTAGCGCGACCAAGTCTCCCTTGATAATCCGCCCCCAAAAGCCAATTACTGTCACGAATGTTGCGAACTCCTTCCAGCCCTTCCTGGGCCAGGCCATAGGCAACAAGCGTATTAACATTTTCCGTATTCGAACGGATGAGAGCCGCCATCAGTTGGGTGGCACTCACAATGACAAGAGTAATAACCGCAATTCCCACCAGCACTTCGGGAAGAGTGAACCCCGGCAATTTTTCTTTCGATCTGTGAGAATGACGAGTCATAAGAATTTTCACAAAAAGCACTAAGGAGTAGAATCTGAAGGCAATTTTTGACCCAATTGAGTGGTGGTATCGAAGGCAAAACTCCGAAACTCTTTTCCATTTTCATCAGCAACAGAAATTTTTATAAAAGGATCAGAAGAACCCGGCAGACTGAGATTGTCGATGGTGTCGCCCACGATAAGTTTCGCAAACGGCGGTTTAAAAACAAGGACGAAATCGTTCAGGTCAGTCGTAGAAACATCTTCCAAAGACTGCTGTTGTTGAATGGAACGAAGGGTAAATCCTTTCATATCTTCCACTGTGGTCCGTTCCACGTGCGTACTGTCACAAAAATCCGCTTTCATTCCTTCGACTTTTTTATAAGGAATCGTCACGAGTTGAACCGCCTCAGCTCCCGTTTTAGAAGCATGGAATTCAATACCGAAACAGGCGAGAGCTTTTCCACTTTTTGCCAATGAAGATTGTTGTTGAATTAAACTGACGAGATTATCTGCCAATATATCCACCTTTGCCTTTTGTCGGGCCACCCCAAAACTGGAAACAGCCATAACGGCCATCAATGCCACGATGGCAATGACGATAATAATCTCCAAAAATGTAAAACCCGGGCGGAATTTCATACGTTTCAAAATTATACGAGCTGGCTGAGACGGAAAATCGGTGTAAGTAAGGCCAAAGCCAAAAGTGCAACCGAAAGTCCCACAAAAACGATCATGATCGGCTCGAAAAGACTGGTTAATCGTTTAATAGAGTTATCGATTTCACGATCATAATGCGAAGCCACTTTTTCGCAAATCGGCCCGATAGAAGCCGACTGCTCTCCAACCGCCAGCATTTGGGTCACCGTTTCGGGAAAAAGAAAGGTGGAATGTGCCAAACTTTGCGAAATCCTCTCTCCCTGCTGAACACGGGCGCTTACTTCCCAAATTTTCAAACGATAGAGTTCACTTGTTAAAGAGGTGGCGATGATATTCAAAGCCTGAACCACGGGCAAACCGGCTTCCAGCAAAATTCCCAAATTACTGACAAACCGTAGAACCAAAACACGACGATAGAGGGTTCCGATGACGGGAAATTTCAATTTGAAAAGATCCCACGTAAAGCGGCCATTATCCGATGTGGTATATACTCGAGCCAGCAAGTAGAAAATAACAACTCCCGCCATGGCAGCCCACCAGTATTGAGTCATAAAACCGCTAAAACCGAGCAGCAACTTGGTAGCAAAAGGAAAATCTTTTTCTTCAAGACCTCCTTCTTTTAAAAGTCCCGTCAAACTGGGAACGACCCAGATAAGCATACCAGTCGCCACAACGAATAAAACTCCCAGTACGGCGAGCGGGTAAATAGAGGCCGTCAGCAGTTTTATTTGTAAAGCGTGAGATTTGTCGAGCTGATCGGAAAGTCGAAGTAACATTTTATCCAGATTACCCGCTGCTTCACCCGAACGGACAATACCCAGCTCCATATCTTTAAATATGTCGGGGAACTGACCCATGGCATCCGATAATTTTTTACCCTGGATCATGTTGTATGCAACCGTCGTAAGCACACGATAAAAATGCTCGTTCTTAGT
>CAYSYL010000052.1:3505-5577 GCA_964435355.1 uncultured Candidatus Peribacteria bacterium
CGGTGGGCTAAGATTTTCAACGCATCGATAAGAGGAATTCCCGCATCGATCATCACCGCGAGAAGATGGAAAAAGTAAGCTTTTTCTTCAAGCGGAATCTTTTTATGATCAATAAAAAAATCTTCGAAACGTGTCGAAAGAGTTTGACGTGATCCGTTATACAGACCATAAATCACTTCACGGCGCTCATGAACCGTCTCGTTTTCTAAACGTTGTAACGTAGCATTTGATGTAGTAGTGCCTCCATCCATGGGAAAAAATTAAAAATAATAATCCAGGCTTTCATTTCATGAAACCTGAGGTGAAGAAAAATAGGTCACCATGCTCACCGTAAAATACACCCGGGCATTCAGGAGTTGAGCACTCCCCGATTGCACACTGATAGATTTCACCACCAGCTTGCGGCTGTTTCCTTCAATCCCCTTCAATAAATTGATCAAAGAGCCTTGCGTCCCGCTAAAATTAGCGTTTACGGAAACTCTTTGAAGGGAACTGTTTTTCGCTTCAACCGGCTGACTGAAATTAACGCTGTTCATGATGACGTCATTTTTAAGCGAAAGAGCTGAAAGGTCTGCCAGTAACTTATCCTGATCCATTTTTTCAGGAATAGCCGCGGCACTCGTTTGAGTGACCACTTCGGAACCCTGCTCAATGTTTTGTTGCAAAGCTTTCAAATCCGCAATTTTCTTTTCGAGTTCGGATTTTTCCGCCCGTTTAGTGATAATTCCAGTTTGAAGTCGGGAAACTTCATCATACAAAGGTTTGAGATAGAATACACCTCCCGCCAGGAGAAGCAGCAGTAAAAGAACCGGAATCAAGGAAGGTTTTGAATGTTTCGAAGGAAGCGACATAAGAAATAATGAATAAGGAGAGTAAAAGAATAGCCCCGTTATTAAGGCGTAGTAGAGCCATTTTGTGAATCAGAAGGTTGAGTTTCACTACCATTTTCAGCCGGAGGAGGCGTCTCCGCCTGACGGGAAACCTTAGGCTGGTTTGCGGAAGATTCAGAAGAATCAAAAGAAGGCTGAGAAACAGTATCGGTCGTATCTGAAGAGGTAACCGGCGTGAGTGTCGGATGAGATTCGTCATAGGTAACGGAAAAAGCAAAGCTCAAAACCGTATCACCGGTTTCCGTTTCACCACGAGTAATAGTCGGAATATACGCCCCCTCAAAATAAGCGCTTTCATTGAAAACCCGAATTAAGTCACTGAGAGATTCAAAAGGAGCAATCGGAGAAGGCTGACTTTGAGCATTAATAGTCACCTTGCCACCGGGAGCCGCACTATACGACAGAAAAGTAACTTTTGGCTCATGTTTCGCATCGTCATAGGGAATAAGAGACTGAATACGGGTTAAAACACGTGACCATTGAATTTCGTTCTTTTCAAGCTGTGCCAAAAAACTTTGAGCCGCTTCGGTAAACTGTAAATTTTGGGCTAAAAGCTGCTTTTCTTCCTTTCGAAGATCTGACATTTGCTGGCTTAAACGTTTGTGCTCATCGGCAATTGCCGATTTTTGGCTGGTAAGATACAATACAGCCGCAACAGAAAGCGCTAAAAGCAAAAGCGTAAACCCCAGAAGAAGCCGATGTTTTCTAGGAGCCTCAAAGGTTTCCGGTGATGAGGAAGAAATAGCCATAAAGGAGAAATGAAAAGCTAAATAAATCTTTATATGATAGCACAAATTCGACGAAAAAACAAAACCTGGGCAATGAAAAAAAAAGAGCCGGAGAAAAAAATACTCCCATTAAAAAATGGGACCACGAATAAAAAAAATCCCATCACAATAAACGAAGGATTTACCTGTGAACACTGTCACAAAAAAGTACCGAAAGCTTCTCAAACATGCCGAAACCACTGCCCGCAATGCCTTTATTCAAAACATGTCGACTTGGCAACTCCCGGTGACCGCTTAAGTGAATGTAACGGACTGATGGAACCCGTCAAAATAGATTTCAAAGCAAAAAAAGGGTACCAAATCGTGCATCACTGTGAAAAATGCGGCGATGAAAAAATTAATAAAATGGCGGAAGACGACTGTCTCGACAAAATTCTCAAAATTATGGAAATAC
>CAYSYL010000052.1:5587-6516 GCA_964435355.1 uncultured Candidatus Peribacteria bacterium
GAATTTGAATCTGAAATACAAAATTTACAATAACTTGTCCTTCACGAATGCCAAAAAAACTAGAAGCTTTTTTCCAAAAACATCTGAGTAAAAACGACAAACTGATCATCGGCGTATCTGGAGGACCAGATTCTGTTTTTTTACTGTACCAATGCCTTATACCAGCAAAAAAATTACATCTCACGCTCGTTGTAGCCCACATAAATCATGGCCTCAGGGGAAAAGAAAGTGACCAGGATGCGAAATTCGTTCAAAACATGGTAAAAAAAATCAACAAGGAAACCCCTTCAATACCCGTCATATACGAAGAAAAAAAACTGATCCGTCTGCCACAAGGAAACCTGGAAGAAGCATGTCGAAATGCACGCTACGATTTTTTCGAAGTACTGCGAAAAAAGTATGGGGCCTCCGCAATTTTAACGGCCCATCACCAGGGAGATTCCATAGAAACAGCTCTTTTCAATCTGGCAAGAGGCAGCTTCCTCGGTGGACTCAAGGGAATTTTGCCTTCCCTTCCTTCGCGCCATCTCCTCCGCCCCCTTCTTACCTATGACAAAAAAGAGATCCGAGCCTGGCTTATAAAAAATCGTATTCCTTTTCGATTCGATAAAAGCAATAACAATAATAAATTCAGTCGAAATCTTATTCGAAACAAAGTTATTCCTCTTCTCAAAAAAATAAATCCAAATCTGGAACACACTCTCCTTACCAACATGGAAAATATGAAAGAGGCACAGGAATTCATGGAAAAATATTGTGAAAACTGGCTCGAACGAAACTACAAAAACCACCAATTTGAAGCAAAAAAGTTTTTACAGGAACCGATCATCATACAAAAAAGTCTTCTCGCGAATCTTCATGCCAAAATCCATGGAAACAGTAAAAAATTTAACCAGCGGCACGTAGAACAGCTCCTCGAACTGATAAAA
>CAYSYL010000052.1:6526-10508 GCA_964435355.1 uncultured Candidatus Peribacteria bacterium
AACCGAAAGCGGACTTAAAAAAGAGTTCGGAGATCATCATTTTCTCGTCATAAAAAAAGGGCGCATCATTGAACTTCAGTAAATTTTTGCTTCATGATCTTCAATATTTTCATCATCCTATCAAACCACATACCCTTACTCGCAGGAGTACTCCTCAACAAAACGAAGGTAGCTGATGTGCTCATATTCTATTGGCTTGAAAGTTTGATCCTTACGATAATAAGCGGATACAAATTGCAAAAACTAAAACTCCATTGCCAGAAAATTGGAAAACTCCCCGAAGAAGATCAGGTTAAAACCAGCTTCACGACAAGTTCGGGAGAAAAACCTCCCACCCTTAACTACGAAAAAGGAGGAAAAATGCCGTCCCTTCAAAAAATCGATCAATACATAAAAAAACTCACTTTTCCCAACAAGCTTTTTTTAGGCGGACATGGATTCATCCTCCTTTATATATCTCTCGTCGGCCTCCATTTTGAAATGACATGGCAAAGTATTGCCCCCTTCGCCATCAGTTTTCTTATTATGGTAGCCCGCTCCCTACAAGATTACAGTAAGTTTGCATCACAGGAAGAGCTTCAATCAACCATGAGTTTCAAAGGAGTCATGACTCGACCCAATCTACGATTGGCAGCTCTTCATTTAACCATCATTTTCGGGATACTCTTAGTGGCTTACGAAGCCTCTACGAGCAGTTTTATCATCGTGCTCGTCGCGTGGGAAATCTTCATTGATCTTCTCTTCCTCTTCCAGCAAAAAAAACAAGAAAGAGGTTTTTGAAAAATGCTAAAGATTTTTAAAATAAGAATTTACTAACTCTCTACAAAGATCTCCAAAGGGAGTGCCTCTTTGGAGATTTATTACTTGATGTTAGTAAATTCTTATTTTAAAGCAGCTTTACAACACATTAAAAATATGTCATAATAAAATGAAGTATTCTTAACCCCTTACAATTTATGAAAAAGGTGCACAGGAAAGAACTCATCGGCGTAGGCGTCGGCATTTTCACCATTCTGGCCATCATGGTTATCTCAAAACCAGAGTTCCTCCAGGGAAATCTACAACTGAGCCAACTAACCACCCGCCCGGGTCAGGAAAAAATGGACACCGCACGGACGAATGAAAAAGAGTTGAGCCTCCCCACCGTCACCATGATGCATGGCTCAAGTGGTGTTATGGAAGGAATCAATTCCGTTATGGCAACGGCCATCGAAAATAAAGCCGACGTAAAACTCACCACTATAAAAATGCGCCTTTCAGTAAAAGAACTCGCTGTGAGCAATCTTCGCCTCATGCTGAATGGAAAGGACGTCACCTCTTCCCTCGACAAAGAGTCCCAATTAACCCTTTCAAAAGAGCTTACCACTCTTACCCAAAATAGTGCTGCAAAAGAGCTCACCCTTACTTCTTCAGCCGGCATCGATATTCCTGCCGGAAGCAATATCCTTGAGCTGCATGGCACTTACAAAGGAGTAAAAACCACCTCAACCATTCTCACTACTATGGGAAGCATGACCTTTATGAAAGATGGAGTTCAGGGCGTCGTGACTCTAACCCAATAAATTTTACACAAGATGTCAGGACGACATCCCTGAGAAAATTTGGGCAAAGCTGACATCGTAAAAATTTTTTTGAAAGATTTTCTAAAGGAGCCTATCTCAAAAGCAGCTATTACAAGGCGAAAAGTGAAAAGCAAAGCGAACCGTATTCGAAATACGGTGAGCTGCTTTTCACTTTTCAACGCAGTAAGAGCCGCTTTTCAGATAGGCTAAATTTTACGTCGAAAAATATTCCGACATGAATAAATCAATGGATAGCAAAAAAGCCCATAAAAATATGGAGCGATAAAATAGATGAAATATAAAAACCTGTGTACGGCCTCCGAGTCATGTGTATGAAGCGGAGGCCGCACGGTGAAATCGCGATGTTCCCTGCCAGCACCGACGCACGATGCGTCAGCGAAGGCGAGTGATCGACAGTGCGTACCTCCCTGAATGGCGGGTATTTCAACTCGCCTGCGCGACAGCCCTCACGAGCCATCGCCTCCCTCTCTTGATGAAATGAGAATCCACGTCAGCGATGTGACGTGGTGTTGAGCATGGAATCACCTCCTTTCTTGATGAGCGAGAAGTTAAAACTCTCGAGCCTCCAGTCAGCCGTCAGCGAACGGCCGCCGTCGTGGACGGTTTGAGATAGTCGTAGAGCTGCGCGAGGTCGAACGCGAAGTTGGGAACGACTTCGAACGGCTGCGGGCCACCATCGTGCTCGATGAAGCTGGACCGAAGCCTGGCGTCAACTCCACCCTTGAACCACTTGTAACCAGCCCCGAGGTGCAGCTTCCCCTGCCAGTAGAGGCCCGTCTGGGCGTTCGTGAGAACGCCCGTGGTGTCGTCCAGCCAGCCGACGCCGCCGGAGAACATCACTTCGACGACGGAGCGCCCGAACATCGAGGCACGAAGGCCGAAGGTGAGAGGGGAGATGTCGACCACGTATCCACCCTGACCTCCGCTGTATCCGGTGTCACCACCGAAGCAGAAGTTCTGGTTGGGGCAGTAAAGAGTGTAGAGGCTCATCGCGGCGTTGCCGCTCGGGATTCCCACCCCGGTGATGAACTCCACGTTGAACCCGGGGCGAAGGGCGGGGATGTCGAGCTGTCCCGCCGCCACCTGCCCAGGGACAACGGGCTTGCCACCGTTGACCTGCTGGACTTTCGCGAGCAGGTCAGCGCGCTCCGCGTCGGTCATGGCGCGCCCTCCCATGGGCTTTTCCGCCAGAGGCGGAGAATCGACCGGAGCGGAAGATGCCGCCGGAGGCGGGGGAGACACCGGAGCCGAACTCGCGGTCGGAACGGGCTCCGACTTCTTGATCGGCTTGGGAGCCGCATTGGAAGGGAGCCGGTTCGGCGGTTTGGTGGGGAGGACGACCGTGGGGAGAGTTCCCGGCGTCTGTGCCGACACCATGCTGGTGTAGGAGAGAGAACCGAGAACGACGAGAGCGATCAATACGAGGATCTTCCGAGACATGTGAAACCTCCTGTGCGGATATTTGACCCGCAACAGAATCAGAGTTGAGAGCGGAATGCCGGGCATACGCCCTGGCGATCCGGGGAGCAGCTCTATGCCGCTATACCGGAGAGGTACCTGGAAAAATCCATGGCTCATCTTTCTCCTTGTGGAGAAAGGAAGAGAAGTCTCCTGTCTTTAAAAAAGACGGAAAAGCAACGAGAGGAGGCCATTATGGCTTTTGAAAGCGACGACGGCTCTCCTCAAGTTGCCAGTTAGTTTTCAAGGATCGTAGCTTCGAAATTAAAGCATAAATGCAAATTTAATCAATATATTATCTTGACATATAAATATTTATTGCTAAGTTCTGTAAGTCATGAAATAATATTGAGTTTTCACAAGAGTGCGAAACCCCTTTATTCACGACCATGGGTCTTTAAAAGTATCAGTCAAAACGTTAGAAGGGGAACCCTCTGCTTATCATCTTAAGAAGAGGCTCCCCCCTCTAACGTTCTCCGCCCTGAAGGGCGAAGCTCGGAAGAGGGTAAGGTTGCACGTAGTTGCGTAAAAATGACCATAACACTGCACTGCACCAACCAGGAGTCAATATGAACCACCTCCGCCTCCTCTCCCTGACCTGCCTGCTCGCCCTCGCGCACGCCCTCAACGGCTGCACGCCGGCCAAGCCGGCCGCGGACGCCCCGCCGGCCGATGCCAAGCGCATCGAGACCGAGACGCGCGACGTCCTCGCGTACCAGTGTCAGCAGGGCTATCAGCACTACGAGCCGGGGTCCGCCCCGACCAAGCTGATGAGCCTGAACTCGGGCTGCCACTGGGACGCGACGCTGACGTGCCGGGCCGAGGTGCCCATCAACCGCGGGCACGCCGAACCCTACGAGGCCGACGAGCTGTCGTGCACCCAGGCGCCGGTCCTCGGGGAGCAGGGCAGCGCCCTGCCCAACCACTGACCGAACCCATGC
>CAYSYL010000053.1:0-10485 GCA_964435355.1 uncultured Candidatus Peribacteria bacterium
TTTTTGTGCTAAAAGGTTTATCTCAAAAATTAGTTCGTAGTCTTTTAAAAAATCTTCTAACGCTTGTTTGAAACTATTATGGAGAGGTTTTTCCAACTTTTCAAAAACTTGAACTTTTATCTCTTCCGCATTTTTCGTGGAAGCTGTTTTTATCGTGGAAAGTTTGAAAATGTTCCATAAGGTTGTTCCAATGCCTTTTTTATAAGAACTATGAGCTTTATAGGATTGAGAGTTGAGGTAGCTGTAAGTGGGTAAGAGTGTTTTTATTTCAGCTTCCCGATCAATATAAAGCTCATTCCCAATAATTTTTAAGAAGGGAAGTGCTTTGTACTGAATTCCATATCGACTATAAACTTTTTGAATGGGACCGTTCGCTTCATATATTTTTTCTAATAAACCAAGGGTTATAGGGGTAGGGCGCGAAGCGATTTCAGAAATTTCCGTTTTTTCGAAAAAGAAGGGCTGTGAAGGTAAATGATTATCCAAAAAAAGTGAATGTTCATAAGCGGAAGGCGATAAAGTTGTGATTGGCCGTGACTGTACAATATACCAGCTGTTGTTTTTCACTACCCATTCAATGTCCTGGGGAAAATTGAATAATTTCTCGATTTTTTTAAAAAGATCAAAAGCGTCATCGATATTAGGAAGCTCTTTATTGCTTTCTATTTGATTCCAATACTGTCTTATACGTGTTGGTTTCACCATTCCTCCTACTATTTTTTCACCTTCTCCATGATGATATTCGATGAGCATTTCACGTCCGCCATTCGGATCACGTGTGAAAGTTATCCCGCTTATGTCTGCTTCAATGTATTCTTGCACCAGTAAGGAAAACTTTCCCATGTCACCTTTTAGGTAGTTGTAAGCTTGTGAAAGCACCTCTTTTATAGCTGTTTCTAATTGATTTTCTTTTTGCCGGGTTTTCGTGAGAAACTGTCCAGCATACGATTGCTCAAACCCATCTTCTATTAAGGCACTTGAACGTACGGCATATAGTTCACATGGAAAAGTTTTTTTTATTTCTTCAACTAAAGGTTTTATATTCCATTCCTCAATATTTTTAGATTTTTCAAGGTATCTGGTAAAAATGGTTGACGGTATTGCGATAAAAGGAGGAATAAGAACATTCGCCTTGATTAGATGGGCAAGATTTTTTGTTTTGGTTCCCACGAATTCCGAATTTTTATCTATATTTGAAGATACAATGATCATGGTTGAAAATATTGATATCCCCACGTGAGTATTATAGAAAGGACCATAACGAATAATATTAATCCCAGAATTACGATTTTTTTATATTTAAATTTTTGGAAGTGTATTTTTGAATATTGCCATAAAGCTCCACATATAGCTGAGAGAAATACTGTTATTATTCCAAAAATTTGAGCTACTTGTGTCCCGACATTTACGATAAAATCAGGTGGTGGAACGGCTAAAGCTGTGGAAGAAAATGTAATGATGGAAATTACAAATGCTAAAAATAGTTTTTTCATGTTTTTTGCTGTTGTTAATTTACATTATGGAAGAGGATTACTGATTATGAAAGCCAAAAAGAATAAAAATATTACCGGTTCAGTTCTACATTAGAATATTTCCTGCTGTGGAGGATTTACTTTTGAGATACAATGGAAGTAATCCTTAATTGAGGAAGGCAATATGCCCATCATTCGTTTTAAAGCTCAATTGGTTACTATCAACTCATGGACTATTCTTCGGATACCGGAAGAAGTAAGTGCCAAACTCTCCTCGAGAGGTATGATCATGGTTAAGGGGAACATTAATGGATCTCCTTTCCAAGTTCCCCTTGAACCTGATGGAAAAGGGAGCCATTGGTGTAGGATTGAAGAATCGCTCCTTAAAGTGATCGGTGCAACTCTAAAAGATATCATTGACATTCAGATTGAACCGATAAAAGAATGGCCGGAACCTGAGATTCCTGACGATTTGCAAACTGCTCTTGTGGCTTCTCCAGAGGCACAAAGCGTCTGGATAGACATTACTCCCATGGCACGATGGGACTGGATTCGATGGATTCGTTCAACTAAACAACCGGAAACTCGTCAACGCCGTGTTGATGTAACTATTTCGAAATTGCGCGCAGGGAAACGAAGACCGTGTTGTTTTAACCGTTCTATCTGCACGGTAACTTCCGTATCTCATAATGGAGTACTTCTCGACCCAATCTAAACGACAAAGAAAAATTAAACTTTCAACTTTTCTACCAAATAAGGGGAATGAGCCGATATTTCGTTTTCTTTTTATATTCTTTATATCCTGTAAGTTCTTTGGAAAGTAAGTTGTCTTCTAAACCGGTTCTTATTATCAAAAAAACGATGGCTATTACAACCGGTATTGAACTATAAACAGAATTCAAAATGATGGGAAATCCAATCCACGATAAAATCATTCCTAAATAGCCGGGGTGCCGAATGAATCTATATAATCCTCGATCACAAACCGTTTGAGCTCGTTCCATTTGAATACGTACTACGCTTGAGAAGAAGTTGTTTTGATATTTTGCAATGGTGAAGAGTGTCTGCCCAGAAATCATGAGGAGTATTCCTACAGCGGTAATTTTTACATCGAAAGGAGTTGTCCAATTAAAACGACCCGAATCCAATCCTGCTACTAAGTAAGATATAATCGTCAATATTGCCAAGCCTCCTAAAATTTTTTTGTCCCAACTTTTGGCGTTTAATCCCGGTTTTGATCTTTCGCCCATCAGTTCATTGTTTTTTGTCGCAACGATATTGAGAATTAGACCGAAAAAACTTAAGGAAAAATACAGCCAGCCTTCATGGTAGTTTATTTCACCTGCCGCTATGAATAGGATAATAAAAAAGAATAAAATCCCGCTGAAGCTTTTTAAGAAATATTTTAATCTCTCCATATCTTCTTTTTACATTAATTGTTAAATGTTTTTCAACATATTTTTCTAGTTCAAGAATGTCTAATTGGAGCTATAAAAACGTATTTTTTTATTTCCCTAGCAATGTTTTTTCGTTTAATTGAAAATATTGGCTACATTTTTTAAGGAAAAAATGGAAATATCTATTTTTTGTTTTATATGGCTTTTTTTCTTTTACCATTGCTCAAGCTAGTAGTTATTTAACTCCGATGAACTTTGCTCATGAACTCACAAGTGTAACACGTTACTTTGATGGCCAGAATATTGCTTTTGAAGCAACCCCTATTACTTATCCTGACTTGCATTATCCTGATGCTCAACCATTGAATTCTATATACCAAGTTACTCTTATGCGTGTTAACCCTTGGCCTCATGATAAAGATAAGATTGGTACGGTAATACTGCCAAGAGGATCTTATGGTAAAGCTGTTTGGACTAATGTTGGTTCTGGAAATTATTATATTTTTTTTGAAAAAGTAAAAGATCGTATGATTGTAGACGCCAATGACGCCAGGATGTTTAATTTTTAAGAATCCATTGTATGCTGGATTATAATTTTATATTTACCAATTCGGTTCCGATTTATATATTTTTTCTTATTTTTTGGATTAAAAATAAGAAAAAATATATTGCCATCTTTTTTTCGACTCTTTTATATTTTTATGTAGTTGCCACTATGTGGATCACTTTGTTTCCCTTACCCGTAGATATATCATTAATAGAAAGTACAAAGCAGGTACGTTATTTAGAAACTAATAATTTTATTCCTTTTACCTTCGTAAGTGATGCTATTCTATAGCTTACGCCGGTAGCTCATGATCCTTTTGGATATAATTTTCGTCTTCTCATGGTTCTCCGACAGGTTGGTGGAAATATTTTACTTGGAGTTTCTTTTGGTTTTTTAGTTCCCATTGTGTGGCCAAAATATAGAAAATTTTGGCAGTTGTTTTTAGCTGCCATTTGTTTTTCACTCGCTATCGAGTTAAGTCAGTTTATTATTTCTAGTATATTGGGTTATATCTACCGTATTGCTGACATTGATGATGTACTGGTTCTGTGTTGGGTTATTTGATTTATAAATTACTGTTTCCAATTTTATATCGGCTAAAGTGTGTAGAACGTCATGTATTATAAATATCGGTAATTTCCCAATTTCTACGTCTATAGAAATTTTTCTTAAAGAATTTGGTAATATGGAAGCGATATTGTTATTATTAATGATGTATTTTCTATTTTCCCTATGTCTCAACGATTGTTGAAAATTTCCCCGGTATTATTAGTTTTTATCATAATTTTTTCTTCGTGTAGCCCCAGTGCTTCTGATATTAATTTTCCTGAAAAAACCATGAATAAAATATCTTTTCAGAATAATCAGAATTTTACTCTTTCACCCGGGCAGGAAAATACAATCGAAGGAACTGACATGAGTCTTTATTTGCTTGATATTATCGAAGATTCACGGTGTCCCTCTGATGTAGTTTGCGTAACAGCCGGGACTGTCATGGTGAGCCTTAATGTTAAGCAGAAAAATGTTATCATCAATCAATATCCACTGACTATTTCTCTGGGTGGAACTCAAGATATCAATGACGAATATATTCTGAAATTTGTAAACGTCACTCCTGACCGAGGAAAACAGTTTGAGCAGATTGACAAGAAGCAATATCAGGCTGTTTTTGCCATTGAGCCCAAACATCGTTCTTTACCCTCGCCGGTTATTGAAATGAAAGATCCGAATGGAGCTATATTTCCGAAAGAGTCTCTCCCTCCCCATAACTTTAAACGCTTTCAATCGGTTGGAGCACCTACTATCGGATATTGGACTCCCTCTCTCGAAGAAGCTCAAAAAGCTGATGATCTGGTGAAAAGATGTGTTGTGGCAAAAGAGCAAACCATTGAACAGAAATTGAAAGATTATATGGGAAAAGAGAAAGAGTCGGAAAAAGCTTTTTATTTAGAAGTTTTGAAAAAGATCGAACCGGTATATTCAGAGTATATGCGACAATATATCGGCTATTTGGGACAAAACGGTCACAAACTTATATGGATCAATTTTTTCTTGTCCGATGACATCAAAGGCTGGGATTGGAAGAAAGAGATTATTCAACCTCCCATGACCAGCCGACGGAGTGGATATCATGGATTTTTTGATGTTCTGGTGGATTTGAACGATTTAACCTGTGTTCATTTTACCATGGGGAACTAGGTTTTTGGGACCTCACTTTTTATTTTAAATAAGCATTGGTTTCCTTGACGTATCTATTTCCATGCTGTAACTTTTACCGGCTTTTGAAAAAATAAATAGATAGGGACCATGACGCGTCTGGCGGTGGGTTACTGTCTCTTTCAGCATAAGGGCTGGAAGAATGGTTCACTTCTACGACACGACATGGTCGTCTCTCTATTTTCTATTTCGCAGCCACATTGGCTGCAGAGGAGTCCACTATGAAGTTTTCCATCGTGCTTGTGTCCGGTTTCGTTAGCCTCGCGGTGTGTGGTTGCGGAGCGACTTCTCCGGACGAGGCTGAGGCCCCGGCGCTGTCTACTTTTGCTCCGCCCCAGGCGGTAGTGACGGGGGAGGAGTCAACATCGGCGGAGCCGCCCTCGGTTTCGGAGTTTTACCCCCATTCTTTTTGCGTCCCATGTGCAGACCTTTGCAACATGTATCAGTTCGGGTCCTGTAATAAATATGACCCAGGCATGCAGGAAACATGCCGCAGCCGGAGAAAGGCCTGCGAGGATTGCGTCATAAGAAATTGCTCCTCTCAATAGGTGAGGCGATGCCCCGGTCGGCGTCGATCGGGGCGTCCCTTAAAATTTTACTGTCCTTTCTTTTCTTATAACTCGATAATGCAACAAGAGTGTTCCTTTCTTATTCAGTTTTTTAATAGAAATAAGTTCTACCCTGTGGGTACCGGTACCATCGATAAACATTTGTTTCCCGCGACCGAAAATGAATGGTTCTAATGTTAGGTATATTTCATCAAGCAACTCTTGTTCCAGCATGAAGCGGTAGATTGATCCTCCTCCTATGATTCCTATTTTTTTGTATTTTTCGAATAGTTTTGGAAGATCGACGTTTTGTGGATTAACAAAAGTAACTGTGCCCCGTCTAATAAGAGATTTTAAGCGACGTGAAAGAACAAAAGTGTTTCGTTTTCGTAACCGTTCGGTGACGGCATCGTAGGTGTGGCGACCTACTACTACGGCATCCATTTTTTCCAAAGAGTTTTGAAAAAAATCCCAATCTTCTTTACTCGTCCAGTCGGGTGGGTGTTTTTCTGAGAGGGAAATACGACCATCAATGCTGGCAGCAACGAAAGCAATGTAGTGAGGGTGGTTAAAGTAATTTTTCATGGCTCCTTTATTACGTATACTGTGTGATGTCTTTCCTTTATGTGACCACTTGGAGGTTCCAAAATTTACTGTAGAACCCCTTTTAACAATAGGTTGAAAAAAAGAATTTATATTCGGCCCGTTCAGAAATTTTCATGCATGAAAAATAGAGGCGGCAGGATTATAAATGAACTATTGCCTAAAGAAAAGAAACAGGTGCTTTAACGGTCGTTAAAACTTATTTTTTTGTAAATCTGTTTTTTTATCTTTATATATGGTATCTTCCAATATCAGAAATTTAAATTTTTTTATGCAAAAAATCACTCCTCACCTGTGGTTTGATAAAGAGGCTAACGATGCCGCTGAGTTTTATGTTTCTTTTTTCCCTGAGTCGCGTATAAAAAATACGACTACGCTTCATAATACACCTTCCGGTAGCGTTCAAATGGTCACGCTTGAACTATCAGGACAAGAGTTTATGTTTTTGTCGGCTGGTCCATTTTTTACGTTTAACCCCTCTGTGTCTTTTATGATTGCTTGTGAAACAAAAGAGGAGGTTACCCAGTTTTGGGAAAAACTGTCGAAAGATGGTACCGTCTTGATGGAGTTAGGGGAGTATCCTTTTAGTCAATGGTATGGATGGGTACAAGATCGATTCGGTGTGTCCTGGCAGGTCATGTTTATGGGTAGTCAAAAGATAAAGCAAAAAATAATTCCGAGTATGATGTTTGTTGGGGCCGTGTACGGCAAAGCTGAAGAGGCAATTAATTATTATGTCTCATTATTTCATAATGCCAAGGTAGGCGAATTGATGCGCTATAAAAAGGATGAATTACCTGATAAGGAAGGTGGTGTGAAGTATGCTAGTTTTACTTTGGCCGGTCAGGATTTTGCGGCTATGGAAAGTGCCTATGAACATGCATTTTCCTTTAATGAAGCTATTTCTTTCGTCGTTCACTGTGATACGCAGCAGGAAATCGATCATTATTGGGAAAAGCTTTCGGCTGATCCGAAATCGGAGCAGTGTGGTTGGCTTAAAGATCGATATGGGTTTTCATGGCAAATTGTTCCAACTTGTATGAGTGAGATGCTTAATAGTAATGATCCCCAAAGAATAGCACGAGTTACCAAGGCATTTCTTGCTATGAAAAAATTTGATATAGTGAAATTGCAGGAAGCTTATACATAAATCCTATGTCTGAAAATCATAAAAGCTTGGAGGTAACCGTTGAAACCAATATTAATGCCCCCATTGAAACAGTCTGGGAATGTTGGACTCAGCCACAACATATTATGAAATGGGCTTTTGCTTCTGATGATTGGGAAGTGCCGGCTGCCGATAATGATCTTCGAATTGGTGGACGATTTAAAACTATCATGGCGGCAAAAGATGGTTCGGCACGTTTTGATTTTGAAGGTATTTATACGAATGTTAAAAACATGGAAGTACTTGAGTATGATATTGAGGATGGTCGTCATGTGAAAATCAACTTTTTTCCTCTTAATGGAGCAGTTCGGGTTATGGAAACTTTCGAAATGGAAAATACCCATTCGAAAGAAATGCAGCGTAGTGGATGGCAAGCCATTTTAGATAACTTTAAGAAATATACCGAAATCCAGCAATAACCGTCACGTACACTTCTGTGATTATTTTACTTCATTCTTCCAAGACCATGCGTTGCAGCATGGCTTCAGGTAGGATTTTATCAAAGCCACAACTCTTAGAAAAAGCAGTATATTTGGATGGTTATTTGAAGACACTCACGGTTTCTAAACTTGCTACTATTATGAAGCTTTCAGGGCTGCTCGCTAATAAAACCCATGCTCTTATCCACGCATGGTCTTTTGATCCGAAACAGCAATTTTCAGCAGTCAATAGTTTCGTTGGAGATATTTACAGCGGTCTCAGGGCCAGTAGTTTTTCGAAAAAAGATGAAGATTATGCGAACGAAACTCTTCGTATTTTGTCTGGTTTGTATGGAATAATTCGTCCGTATGACGGTATATGTCCTTACCGTTTGGAAATGGGGTATAAGTTTCCGGATTCCACATTTGGTGACTTATATACATACTGGGGCGATTCTATCGCGAAATGTTTGCCTCAAGGAGAGTGGGTGGTAAATCTTTCATCTCATGAATATTCTCAAGCGATTCTTCCTTTTATCACTTCTTCAAAGGTACTAACCCCTCAATTTTTAACAAAGAATCCAAACAGTGGGCATCCTGTTTTTGTGGCTGTCCATGCAAAAATTGCCAGAGGGGCTTTTGCCCGTTGGCTTATAACCGAACAAATTGAGCAGGGAGAAATGCTTAAAGAGTTTCATGAACTCGGCTATGTTTTTTATCCTGCATTAAGTCAGCCGAATGCTCCTGTTTTTGTATGCGATACTTTTGGTGGTAAAGGCTTAAGTATCCGGCTTAAATCTAGCTCTAAAAGTTAAAATTAATACTCGTTTTTATTGGTATATTTATTGCTTCAAGAATAAATGAAGCCGGTTAACTATTTCATCAAGACTAGTTTCTGATTTTACGATGTAATCTAAAGCTCCCAGGCTTTTCGCTTTTTCAAGGTCTTCTGATCTACTTAAATTTGATGCGACGATGATTTTGACCTTTATATTTTTTTCTTTTACAGCCGTTAAAACTTCGAAACCGTTTTTTTTGGGCATATAAAGATCAAGTAAAGCAAGATCGAATTTCTCTTTTTGCATTATGGCTAGGGCAGCTTCTCCATCAGCAACGGTTGCGATATCATATCCGGCTGCTTTAAGTTTCATGCCCAATACTTTTGCTAAGATTTTTTCATCTTCGGCGATGAGTATTTTTAAAGCCATAAGAAATTTCACATCTTATAAAAACAGGGTGATCTTTTAGGAGCGAATTTCGATGACATCGTTAAAATCGAATCGTGTTTTAGGTGGTTGGTTCATCGATCGATATCCTAATGCGACCAAAACGGTTGGTATGATGAAAGAGGGGAGTTGTAATATTTGTGTGACCTTCCCCGGGTCGAATCCTTCCATTGGACAAGAGTCGATTCCTTTTTCTGCAGCGGCAAGAATAAGGGTCATTGCTGGTATGTATACTTGTCTTTGAGTCCACGCTTGAAGTGCTTCTGGAGATCGATTATAGAGATCTCCAGTGAGCATGCCGCTAAAACCTTTGAGCTGCTCTTCACTTGGATTCATGTCTTTTTGGAATTTTTTTATATATTTCTGAACCATGCCGTCATCACCTTGGATGTCGGTTCGGGCGCAAAAAAACACGAGGGCAGAAGATTCGGTTATTTGTGGTTGATTATAACAGGCAGGGGCCAATTGTTTTTTGATGTCATCATTTGTTATGACGATGAACTTCCATGGCTGTAAACCATAAGAACTTGGGCTTAAACGAGCCGTATTGAGTATGTCACGCAAACTTTTATCATCGATTTTTTTATTCTGATCGAAGTGTTTGCAGGCAAAACGCCATTCCATGAGTTCGTGAATTGACTTTTCCATAGGTATAATCATAAAAAATAACAATTGATACTATAATAAATAAGCGCTTGTGGAATGTAAAGTTATATGCCTTTCTGGCTTTATAAAACCATTACATGTTTTTTAAGTTTATTGTTTGAATTATTTGTCACCATATTTTCTGGCTTCTCCACTTGCAATAACGTATAATGCAATTCGTTTAACCTCCTTAAATATGAAGAAAATTTCAGGTGCTTTGATTAATAGTAACGCTACTCCTGCCATTCATAAGATGGAGAGTGTCTCCCATCAGGGTAATAATGTCATCAGTGAAGTTATTCTTGGAGGGCAAGATGGCCTTGTAAATGTTTTGGGTGTTATTTTAGGTCTTGTCGGAGCTTCTCAAGCTATGTCTGATCCGGCTCAGGCTCATCAACTCATTTTGGCAGGAGGGTTGGCGGCCGTTTTTGCTGAGTCTATATCTATGGGAGCTGTAGCCTATACTTCGAAAAAAGCTGAAAGAGATTTTTATCTGAGCGAAAGAGAACGTGAGAAGCGTGAAATGGAAGACGTTCCGGACTTGGAAAAAGAAGAAATTCGCCAGATTTATAAAGAAAAAGGGTTCAGAGGAAAGCTATTGGAGGAAATAGTTAAAGTGATTACCTCCGATAAAAATATCTGGCTTGAAACTATGATGAGCGAGGAGTTGAAACTTTCTCCTGTTTCAAAGGCAGCCCCTTTTAAAGCTTCGTTTACCGTTCTTTTTGCGACCCTGGTTGGATC
>CAYSYL010000054.1:0-10154 GCA_964435355.1 uncultured Candidatus Peribacteria bacterium
TTACCGTCCGGCGCGCACGGCCGGGGGCAAAATAAAGAAAACCGAAGCGAAAATCTTTCCGCTCTGTTTTTCCTTCACGATAATCCGTACAGGTTTTCCTTGAGCAGAAGGCAAAACGCCAAGTTCGAAGCGATTATCAAGAAGAGTCACCATGCCGGTGGTTGAGTCAACTTCGGCGATAATTTTCCCTTTGGTATTTTTTATGACATACCCGGTGGCTTTTTGCTGTATAAAATCTTCTTTCGCGATTTTACGGTAAGAAGTAAGACGAATAGCCTGTTTCGTTGCCGAAAGTGAGAGGGTATTTGACGCATAAACTTTATTGTTAGGACTATTGACCCTTACTTGGAAATTGCCGGTTACATCGGTCGAAGCAATAGTAAAATGTGCTTTGCCATTCACCAGTGATACCGGATTGGCAGAAACTATTTCCGCAATTTTTCCGGAAACAGGTTGCTGTATAAGAAGGGTAACTTTGGTAAAATTATCACTGTGTGCCAACTCCTTTTGAGAAGTTTGTCCTTCCACTTCAATAGTCAAAGTGTCGGCTTTCCCGGCGCGTAAAACATTCGTATCGGCATGCAGACTCAATTGAGCCGTTTCTTCTGCGCCATCAGGAATGCCATCTTTGTCGCCATCGACGCTCTGCGGATATTTATCCAACGAATCAGGAACGCCGTCCCCATCACTATCTCCTTGAGCGAGGAGTTGTTCATAATAATCCCCGGGAGAATCAGCAATGGAGCAGGCCTGTTCCGACGATGAAGTGTCCCCCGTTTTTTGCAAATCACCTACCCATTTCTCCATTTCGGAAAACCATTGAGTAATTTCCACTGGCTCAACTTTTTCTTCAAGAGCTTGCTGAGAACTTCCGACCTGTTCACTTGAACTATTTGAGCCGCTACCAACGGAATCAGAAGCATTGCTATTCCCGGGATCCTCTCCATTTGCGAACTCTTTGGCGTCCGTTGTCGCTTTCAGAGTTCTCGGCAAAAGAGGTTGATGAAGAGCCTTTTGAAACTCGGGATCCTCATCTTTTTCAGGGACAGCAGCGTTAAATCCCATCATGAGGTTATTGGCGTCGCCGTCACTCACCAGATACATCGTTTCATAACCTTTCGGAGTTTCTCCCACGAAAGCATTTTCCGAAGGATTCAAATAGGTATGTAAAACGTATCGGTGCTTCTGGTCTATGTTCATATTTTTCCAGGCATAAGCATCTTTCATACTCTCAACATTTGCCTTCAATATTTTACTTTGTTGACTATCAGCAAAAAGATCGGTTTTCCCATCAATAATATCGGTGAGAGAGTTTTTGATAGGAAGCGTTACATTATTGTCTTGAGCGATCTTTTCCAGTTCCTGTTCCTTCAAGGCTAAAAGCAGACGCACTTCATCCCAGCTTTTTGCCGCAAAAAGATTTGGATACTTGATAGTATGGGAAACATTATTCTTATCTAAAAACGAGAAAAATCGAGGCTTATCTATCGGTAAACTTTGAGGAGATTTTCCTGGTTTCGATTGTGCCGCTAAGGTCTCTGCCGTTGGTTCTTTATGAGTCACAAAACTGGAAAGACGCACGGCATTGCTGTCAAAAATAGCCGAACTTGGTTCCACCACGAACGTCAGCTCCTTAATGTAACTGGGCTGATTGTTAAGATTAAGAGTATAAATAGTGGGCAAAGGTTGGCCGGCAATAATTCTTCCTTTTAAAATCCTTTCCCCAATCTGTTTATGGTCATCGGATGGAATACTGAAACTGCTCTCATCCGCTTCATCAATCAAGCCATCATTATCATTATCAATCGTATCAAAACTTCCCCATGTTTTAAGTAAATCTCCGAGATGGATCTTTTCATAATTAGGATCAATTTGTGATAAATCAGCGAGAAGTATGTCGTCGGCCGAAACATAGGGAGGCTTTGGAAGAGGGAGAACTTTTTTAAGTTCTTCCAGTTTCAAAGAGCTTAATAGATTAAGATAAAGATCCACCGCTGTTCGATAATTTTCATAGGCGGTTTTCTCTTTAAAATCAAAACAGGCACTAAAGTTTTTTTCACTTTCTGGAACGTTGGTCACCTCTTTTGTTCCCAAAATATCAAAAACCGGCAAGGTTGCCCGATCGATAAAACAGCGCTCAGGCTTGGAATAATTATCGACACTGCAGCCGGCGTATAAAGGACTTATGCTTGAATCAAAAACATTATACGTGTGATTAGCTTCAACGGCGATCGAATTGCTGCCCGGAACCCCTTCAGATCCCCGTATAAGTGAACAGCTTTGGACATTTTGGAGGGTAACCACCGGCTGTCCGTTAATGTAAAGAAACGGAACGCCGACAAATTCATTTTGTGAAAAATTAATAAACTCAACGACCGGTCCGGCCAACATCTGTTCATCTCCGTTGGCATCCGTCACTTTGGCCGTTAATTGAATTTTTGAACTTTGTATCATCGGAACCGGCGCCTGCAGTTGAGGAGCCGTAAAATTTGGCTCACTTCGATCTTCTATAAAACTATCGATTTTTGCTTCAACCGCATCATTAACACGCCTTAAATAGTTGTCCGTAAACTCATCTTTTGCCGTAATAAGACCCGGAAGCGTTGAAACATCGCTTTTTTGTCGGTTTTTCCCGTTTTCAGTCACGGTATAAGCCGGATCATAGCGCCCCGTAAAACGCGTCCAGTCATTAATATTTGCTTTAAACTTATCGAATAAAGAAAAATAACTGCTGAGGAAATTTTCAATGAGAGGCTTGGTGGCAATATCGGGAAAATTCGTCATACTGGAAGCATCGACGCCGGAAAGATTACTCCCGTCGGGATCTTCATCGCTAAGGCCATCTTTATCCTTATCATTATCAGCCAATCCATCTTCATCAATTTTCCCGTCTTCGTCATCATCGGCCGCCGGTTCTTCATCAATCCAGGGATCGTTGATTAAAGGAGGAGGAATAAGCCGTAAAACCGGAGGTCCTCCCGTAAAATCCATCGGAATACTTAAAGCAAGATTGGGGTCAGTCGGAACATCTCCTACTTGCGTCTTCATCCCAAACTGTTTTTCATAGCCGTTAGAATACCCGTCCGAATCAAAATCGTAAGAATCCAAATCTTCATCGACCCCGCAATCCCCGGGACACCCATCTTTATTTATATCTCCCGATGGGTCTTCATCGATTTTTTTATCATGATCGGCATCATTGTCAGTCGTCGTATCTTCATCGATTTGCCCATCCAGATCATTATCAATACCTTTATAAAAATCTCCGTTATCTTCATCGATATTTTCATCTATTGCTCCGTTATGATCGTTGTCGATACCATCGGCGACAAAATATTTACTTCCTGCTTTCACATTATAAAAATGGTCTTTCAGTAGTTGAACCCCCGGAATACTGCAATCCTTCAATTTCTTGCTCCCGTCACATAAACCAAAACGTCCTTCATCCTCTTCATCCACCTTCCCGTCGCCATCATTATCAATCCCATCCGATAAACCATGCAAAGGGCTGCCGGGTTCGCCATCTAAATCATTATCAATACCATCAATTGGATCTTCATCAATTTTCCCGTCGGCATCATTATCGATACCGTCGCCCGTTTTTAAAAGACCTTCCGATTCCTGCTGAAGTTTCATCAGCCAGTACTTGTTATAGCGGTTATAGGCAAGATCTTCCCGATTGGCAAGATACCGTAAATAGTTCGCATAACCAGGCTTATTCATTAAATCCCATTCACTCACCATGTCGGCGGAAAGTATTTTCTTCCCAAACTCTTGAAAATCTTTGGCGGCATCGGCACAACTACTTTCCTGACAGTGGAATAAATGGTTTTTATCGAAATAACTGGCTAAAAGGTTATTCCCTTCTTCTCCGGAAACAGGTGGTTTTATGATTCCATGCCATATTTCCACTTTTCCCGTGGTAACATTTTTATTCGGAATGAAATCCTGAGTGGTTTCATCGAACACATAACTTTTATCGGTGAAATCCGTATAAGGAAACAAACTGACAAAATGGTAGCCGTTTTTATTCACGACCGGTAAAGGCACATCCCCAACAATGACGATACCGGCAAGGTGATTTATCTCGCCACTCTTTCCATCGCCTTCTAAATAAAGACGTTCTAACATATCGGAAATTTCTTTCACCGATTGATTCTTTTTCACCGGAATAATGATTGATCGGGTAAACTCCTGGGTAAGTTGGGCGTCATGGGCATAACGCGTAATACGTTCAGGAAGCGTTTGCTCTTTGAGGGCTTCCGGATATACCGGCGTGAGTCCCGGATAGCGAGTGGAATTTTGTAAATAGGCTTCGTCGCTTAATACGGCGATAAGTCCTATGTGAGGAAGATCCTTGCTCGGGGTCGGTTTTTCATCTTCCAGGCTTTTATTGGTTGCTTGTCCAAAAGCAACCTCGGCCGCCATGGCAGCCGATGCTCCGAACATATGAAAAACACAGAAAAAAAGCATAATTCCTGCCCGTATAGCTCGTGCTGCCGGTTCTGAGTGGCGTGAAAAAAAGAATAATTTTCGTTGCATGGACACTGAATGAGCGAAAGAATCCCTTCATTATAGCAAAAAAAAAAATAAGAGTGAACCATTAGCCCCGTATGAGAGCCAAAAAATCACTCTTTGGATTGACAGTAAGTGGAAATGATATAAAAATACATTGTTACTCGGAATATCTAAAAATATATAACATATGGAACTAAATTCAGCTTCACTCATTGGCCCGTTCCTCATTATTGGCTTATTGGTAATAATGAAGGTATTTCATATAAAACCGGATGATCTCTCCAAGAAAAAACCGAAGCAACTTTTAAAATTCTCCACATCGAGCACAATGGAAGAGATAAAGCGACGTATTGTAGAATTTGCTGAAAAGAGCAAATATAAGCTCGAAACACAAAGTGATGAAGATCGTTGTATTATTTTAACGACGCCATCAGTTTTTGAAAATGGACTAATGTACCCGGTATACTACTACCCTATTTATTATACTCCTCTGGAAAATGGTGAAATTTTAATAGAAGTGGGAATTAAAAATAAAACCTATCAAGGTTTAGCAGTTTATACGATCAATCCGAAAAAACTGAAAGAATTTTACGATCAGCTAAAAAAGAAACTAGAATAAAAAAAAGAGCCGCCTTTAACAGACGACTCTTTTGATGTTGAAATAGATTCCTACTGAACGACAACGTACATAAAAGGAGCCGTAGTAGCAGCAGTGAAATCAAGACCACCTGGATCGGCAGCGGTAACATCATTGCAGGTAATGCCAAGGGTATCAAATCCTGCTTCATCGGTCGTAGCATTATCTGCTAACTCTATAACTGATGCGACAATATAAGACTGTTGGCCTGTTCCAAGAAGTGGACAGTAGTAATACCCGGAAGCACATTTGGTTCCAATACCTTTGTTTCCTGGGTCAACCGGGAATCTTCCTCCCTGGAAGTATCCTTGGAGAGTAGGAGCGTCGGGGATCGCATTAACACAACCTTCGCCGGTAGGGTACTGCCCTTTATCGGAATTATACGTTTCAAGGGCTTGGACAATATGGCCGACATCAGCTTTTCTGGCCGCATCTCGGGCGCGGGCTGGAGCGTTCAAAACACTCGGGAGCAAGGCAGCCGCCAAAATGCCGATAATGGTAATGACGATAAGGAGTTCAATAAGGGTGAAACCGGAAAACTTTTTGTTTTTCATAAGGTTTATAAAATAATAAATTAATTACGTATCAGAACATAATACCATTTTTCAGGAAAAATAACAACTACACTCCACCTGCAACATTCGTCAACTGTATGATTGGTAACATAATGGCTGCCACAAGGCCTCCGACGACTAAACCGATAATGACCAGAATCAAAGGTTCCATAATTTTAGTAAGTGATCGTACAGCTGTATCAATCTCTTCATCATAAAAATCGGCAACTTTTTGCATGACATTTTCCAGCTGCGCCGTCTGCTCTCCGATTTCCACCATGTTAACGAGCATAGTAGGAAAAAGTGAGCTTTCAGCAAGATTTTCAGCAATAGGAATCCCGCGTCGCATATCCTCAGCCGTTAAAATAAGACGACGTTTATATACTTCATTACCGATGGCATGGGCGACAATTTCAATGGAAGTGATAATCGGAACGCCGCTTCCCATCAAATTACTGAAACTTCGGGCGAATTTGGAGAGCGCATTCTTTTTAATGAGTGACCCAAAAATTGGAAGTTTAAGTTTCATAAGATCAAGAGCATGCCGCCCTCCGCGGGTTTTCCTGAAAAAATGAAATCCGACAATACTGCCGGTCAGAAAAATTAAAAGCAGAGGCCATGAATGAACGCAAAAATCACTCACGGCAATCAAGATACGTGTTGGTAAAGGCAATGCTACTTCAGCCTGGGTAAAAAGTTTCGTGATTTGTGGAATAACCAAAATCATCATCAAAAACATGACGACAATAAGGAGCACAAAAATAACAACAGGGTAGACGAGGGCTCCTTTCACTTTTCCACGAATACTGGCCGACTTTTCCAGTTCATCGGCTAGCATGCGCAAACTATTATTCAACTGCCCCGAAGCCTCCCCGGCTTTTACCATTCCAACGGCCGCTTCGCTGAAAACATCTCCATAGTCACTCATGGCCTCGGAAAGACTTTTTCCTCCTTCAATTCCCATGGCCATTTTGTAAAGAATGCCAGAAAATCTCGGATTTTTTTGTGTTTGAGCGGCCAAAGTGTTCAGCGAGCGGATAAGAGGCAGTCCGGCATTCAGCATAACGCCGATAAGCCGAAAAAATGTAGCAACTTCCGTAAGTTTTATTTTTGTCTTACTGATGAAGTAATCGTTTACCTGATGGTACACATCGGTCAATCGATTTCCCGTTAATTGAAAGCCTAAATCTCGTCGCTTATGCAACAAAATTTTTCCTCCTTTGGCATCAGCGATATTCAAAACAATCTGTTTTTCATTCTCCTTATCCAGACTGATCAACGGATCCGAGGAACGCATATCAATACCACTCGACACCTTTGGAATCTCTTCCCCGAGAGCAAAAGTTTCTCCTTTCTCCGATTGACTAAACTCACTGGCTTTCTTTTCTGGCATACAGTTTTAGGTGAATTATTTACAATTCCATTTTTTTTGCCACGCGGTACACTTCCTCCAAGCTCGTTTCCCCTTTTAACGCTTTAATAATTCCAATCTGCTCGAGACTCACCATGCCTCCTTCAAGTGCCGCTTTTTCAATATCCAAAGAAGAGGCTTGAGCCAAGATCAAACGCCGGATGTTATTGTTCATTCGCATAATTTCATAGAGACCGATACGTCCTTTATATCCGACATTATCACACTCGGGACATCCCTTGCCGACATAAAACTCCAAAGTTTGAAGTTTGGCCGGATCAATCTCTTCTGAGGAATTAAGCGTCGAAAGTGCCCGTTTGACGGCCTCCATGACATGAGGCTCGGGAGCGGAAAGAACTTTACATTTATCACACAATTTACGCACCAACCGTTGAGCCATAATCAATTCAACAGTGGAAGCGATCAAAAAAGGAGACACTCCCATATTCAAAATACGGGTCAGCGTTTCAACAGCGCTATTGGTATGAATCGTTGAAAAAACCTGATGACCGGTAAGAGAAGCTTCAATAGCGATATCAATAGTTTCCCGATCACGGATTTCCCCCACCATGATAATATCGGGATCTTGACGGAGAGCCGTTCGAAGCCCATTCGCGAAAGTATAATTGATATCGGCATGCACCTGACTTTGATTCAGGCCGTCCATTTGAATTTCCACCGGATCTTCAATCGTCAAAATATTCACATCGATAGTATTCAATCGTGAAAGAGCGGAATACATGGTTGTCGTTTTTCCCGAACCGGTCGGACCTGTCGTTAAAATGATCCCATTTGGCAAATTAAGAGCCTCCTCAAAAAACTGTAAAGCCTTTCCCTGAAGCCCCAGCTCAGTAAGATCAGGAATTTTGCGAGAGCGATCCTGAATACGCATCACGATCTTTTCACCTCGGGTGGTGGGCAAAGTCGAAACACGCAAATCCATCTCGCGCCCATCCCGGGTTGTAACAGAAGTACGTCCATCCTGCGGAATTCGTTGCTCGTCAATTTTCATGTTCGACATGATTTTAATACGCGAAACCACAGCCGGATGGATATTTTGAGGATATTCGACAATTTGACGCAACACCCCATCCACACGATAACGGATACGCACGGCATTTTCTTCCGGTTCGATATGGATATCACTTGAACGGCTATCAAGCGCCAGACTAATGGTACTCAAAACCATCTGCGGAATGTTTCCAGCAATAATGGCATCTTGGAGCTGTTGTAATCGTGAGGTGTCGTCCATGGGAAAAACTATTGTTTATTTTTAGAAGAGGGAGTCGCTGCCTGTTTTTGATAGTAAGCATTCAGGGAAACCGAAACATTTAAAACTTCACTACTGCCGGGATCGGTGGAAGAAGCAACAGTCTGGGATTGGGAAGGAAAACTTATCGAAAGGGCACGCACGTCCATAAGACGAACGCCGTTATCGAGAGATCCGGAATTTTTAACAAAAGTAAGAAATTTTTCCAGATTACTTCTGGTCGTAAAAAGAGTCAGAGTAACCGGCAAAATAGCATACTCGGTCTTCGGATCCAGTCGTGGTCTACCATACTTAACATCGGATAAATCCATTGGATCAAAAGATTTATTTTGCTGTTGAACGAAACCTTCTAATAACCGCGTCATCGAAGTATAGTTTTCTTCCGAAGGATAAATAGCCGTCATACTATCATTGATGCTTTTAAAATCTTCGTCATAGCTCTTTTTCAGATCACGATATTGGCTTTCATACTGGGCGCTGTCATTGCGAAGCTTTTCGATGGTAGATTGTGCCTGAGCGATAGCCTGCTGCGTTCCGCTCCATTTCGTATATTGAAAATAACCGTACGCTCCAAACGTTAAGATTGCGACGAGGGTCATGGCGAGATAATTTTTCCCCATCACCCCATAATTTTTTTTCAGAAGAGTCGTAGCCATAAGTATAAAATTGAAAAGTTACAAAATCGATTAATTGCCAATTCTTTTAATGCCGGTTCTTTCCCGGAGCACCCCTCGATCCAAGGAAACCGGTTTATTTTTAATCGAAGCAGCACTGCCGGCCGTTTCCAGTTTGAGATCGATTTTAAAATTACTAGTATAACCTTCCGCAGCATTGCCGTTCTTCACGAAAGAACGCATTTCGACATCCTGAAAATAATTGGATCCTTCAAGGTCATCAATAATATGACTGAGGAAAGTAAAATTGGTGCCATCCACCGTTTTCACTATTCCCGAAACGATAATTTTATTGGCAGTACTGTCGAATTCATAATTGGTATATAAAATACCGCCCAGACTCTCGAAAAGTCCTCGTCCAAAATTCTTATCCCGATCGGCCGTGACGAGTTCCAGTTGGCTCATAACCGTCAGCCAATCGATACGGCTGTTTTTGAGAACGGTGATAATGGAAAGTTCACTCTTCGTAGAAACCAAAACAGAATTCACGACACTGCGAAGTCTTTGTTCCAGCACAACATTCGGTTCCAGAGTATAATCGGCTAAATCTTTTTTGAAGGCATCAGTTGAAACAGACCGGAGCGTCGTGGCGAGATTTTTATTGCTCACCAATTTAATGGCATTATCCAAAAGTTTAATATCATTAAGATTCGTGTCATTGCTCGCCTTAAAAAGAGCTGCCCGCTGTTCTTTAAGTCCGTTTCGCGTATCTTCCTCGAACTGGGCACGAATATCATCATCCGTCAAAACAGGTTCAGCTTCGCTCCGATAGGTTCGGACGAAGTTATTCTGAGTCATAGTGATCCGGATACGCTGCAATAAGACGGGCAAAAGTTCCTCTGCTTCATTTATTTTCACCCGCAACTCCTGTTTTTTCACTTCAGACGTGTTTTTGTCATTCAGCTGGGAAACCATGTCAAAATACTGATCAGCGACAAAGCTGAAACGGTTTAAATCTAACTGAGTGGACAAAAGGCGTGACGTGCTTATTTTCGACTGAAGGCTACGGATATTACTATTGGCGTCAAAAAGCCGGGCGGTAGCATTCGGACCAAGAAGGGTAAAATTCGGAGAAAGCTCGGTATAAAAG
>CAYSYL010000055.1:0-9534 GCA_964435355.1 uncultured Candidatus Peribacteria bacterium
CTATGTGGAAGTAAATACTGATGGAAGAATCATCGGTTTCCCTACAGATAACTCGAGTAACTGTGGAGGATTCAAAGATGTACCAAAAAATAGTCCTTACTGCCGTGCGGTGGAACTCATGAGCCAAATGAAAATATTTAGCGGCTATCCTGACGGAACTTTCCGCTTAAACACACCAATTAACCGGGCGGAAGTAGCAAAAGTATTACCTTTAGCTCTTAATATAAAAATAATGTCCCATGATGGTACTAATCTTGGATATTGGGATGTTGATTCAAGAGCGTGGTACATGCCATATCTTAAAACCGACAAGTATTATGGAATCTTTACCGGTTATCCTGATGGAAGCTTCAGACCGGAAAGAACTATTAATAAAGTGGAATTGCTCAAGAGTTTCCTTGAAGCAGCGAAAGTGAACGTACCACATTGTACACGGGCTCCTTTCAGTGATACTCCGGTTAACTATGATACCCGTTGGTACATAGATTATGTCTGCTATGCTGTTGCCAATAACCTTACATCTCCTGATGCGTATGGTCATTTTAACCCTGACATGCCGATGACTCGTGGAGATGTCGCTGAACTTTTCTACCGTTTCCAGACACACGGACAAAACACTTACACGACGAACTCCTATTACTACGATTATAACTCCAGCAGCTACACTAATAGCTACATGAATACCTACTATAGTTACTAATGAGTGGTGTAATGTAGATAAAGAAGAGAGCCCTTTAAAGGCTCTTTTCTTTTATCTCAGGATATGTTCTCATGGGAACATGATGAAAAATCCCCCAAAAATCAGACCAGGAACTCTTTTTTTAATAATATTTTCGTTACTGCTGGCACCACTGTTTTTCCCTCGCAAAGTAAAAAAATTTCGACTGAAATGGTATCAAATACTTTATAAAGTATGGCCTACTGAAAATATACGATTAAAACTCCTGGCGGCCGGAAAAAATATTATGGAAGGCGAGAAAGCTGAAGATCCGTTACTTCCCGAAAGTTCGAAATAAAGAGATAAGAATCTCACCCACCCTGCTTATTACTTCTTAACCGTTTCATCAGATCGACCCGTTTTTGAATAAGATCCTTACTGCCGATATCTTTTCGATGATATACTGGCCCACGAATAGCCTGACATCCTTCTTCCGCCAATTTTTCGGCCTCAGGTAAAGAATCAGCAATTCCTACAAGAGCCAAAGCCCGTGATGAACCTAAATAGATAGCACCATCTGCCATATCAACAGAGGAGTAATACAATTTTACATTTTCCGGCAGTTTTCCTATTTCGATGCGCTCCCCATTTCTCACGGAGTGCTCTGGATACCACTCAGGGACAATGTATTTACAAACCGTTGCTTTCTTTAAAAAATTAATCGGTAAATTTTTGAGATCTTGGCTTATTATAGCCTCACAGATGTGAATAAAATTTGTGTTCAAGATAGGGAGCGCATTTTCAGCCTCTGGATCGCCGAACCGGGCATTATATTCAATCAATCGAACTCCCTGTGCTGTCGCCATAAAGCCGCCATACATGATTCCTTTAAAAAAAGAACCAGTCTCTTTTACTAAAGCTGCTGCTACTTGCTCTGTTATGTTTCGCGCTTGTTGAATGTCCTGATGAGATAAAAAGGGAAGAAGGTGGTTATAATCGCTATAGGTTCCCATTCCTCCAGTATTGGGCCCCAGATCGCCCTCATAGGCGCGTTTATGGTCTTGCACCGCTGGCATTTCCACGGTGGTAATCCCATCGCAAAAACTCATCAAACTGAACTCTGACCCAATAAATTTTTCTTCTATCACGACACGACCACTCTCCTGTAAACATTCCCGAGCATACTCGAGGCCCTCTTCCACGGTAGCCAAGTGCTCACCGGATACTTTTACGCCTTTTCCTCCCATTAAGCCATCGGCTTTAACCACATAGTTCCCATCTAATGCGTGAATAAAATCAGCAATTCCTTTTTCTTCAAAAAAAACTTTAAAAATCGGATTCCCGGGAATGTTATATTTGCTCAAAATCTCCCGTGTAAAAGATTTTGAAGATTCAAGTCGAGCAACAGTTTTAAGAGGGGCTACCGACGGAATATCACTTTCTAATAGGGCATCGGCAAGTCCATCTCCGATAGGATCGTCTGGCCCGATAAAAGCAAAGTCTGGATGAATATTTCGGGCAAATTCTTGAATATGTCGAAAATCAGCGAGTGAACCAATTTCATACTTTTCTGAAAGCTCTAACAGACCTGGATTACGAGCTTTCCCATACGTGTAAACGGTGGCACCATACCGTTTCAATGTTTCTCCTAAAGCATGTTCACGAGCTCCATTTCCAATGAGAAGGATTTTTTTCATATATTCAAAAACAATTATAGCAAAGCGAGCTGATCATCTTTTATTTCCTCATCCAATTCAGGCTGGTTTTCTTTTTGCTTTTGTTCATCATTCCGTTCCTGCTCGGCTTTTTCCAAAACCTCGGCGGTAACTTCAGGAGTAGGATATTTCCCGCTCATGCACGCATAACAGAAATTAGTGATTTCAGGATTACCTTCTCGGGCAGAATCGAGCAAGTCATCCATCTCTTGATAGAAAAGCCTGTCCGCTCCAATAACCTTGGAAATTTCGTCAACATTCAACCCATTGGCAACGAACTCTTTTTTCGAAGGCATATCAACGCCATAAACACACGGACTTATAAGAGGAGGGGCGCAGGAAGCGAAATAAACATTGCGAGCTCCTGCCTGTCGCACCATATCGATAATTCGTTTAGAAGTATTGCCTCGAACAATCGAGTCATCCACCAGAAGAACATTTCTATCCTGAAGTTCAAGTTTAATTGGATTTAATTTGTATTGTATGGATTTTTTACGTATAGCTTGTCCGGGCATGATGAACGTTCGGCCGATATAGCGATTCTTCACAAGGCCTTCGCGATATTTCACTCCCAGCTCTTGGGCAAGAGTTAAAGCGGAACTTCGCGCCGAATCTGGAACAGGGACGACGACGTCGATATCCAAGTTCGCTTCTTTTATTTTTTTGGCTAATTTCGTCCCCATGCGCATGCGAGTTTTATAAACACTGACCCCATCCATAATGGAATCGGGACGGGCCAAGTATACATGCTCGAAAATACAGGGAGCCCAGGTCGTAGGAACGATCTGTTTTCTATGAACCTGTCTTTTCATATCAACATAGACAACTTCACCAGGCTGAACATCACTAACAAAATCAAACCCCAAAGTATCGATGGCAACGTTTTCGGAAGCAAAAATATATTCCGGCATTAATTCATGGCTTCTTTGACCAAAAGCCAAAGGACGAATTCCGTAGGGATCACGAAAGGCAAACATTCCATAATCGGCGACAAGGGCAATGACCGAATAACTTCCCTTTAGTCGTTGAAAAACTCGCTTCATGGCATTAAACAACAACTCAGGAGTGAACTCAGTTGGTTTAAAATCACGAAGCGATTGGGCAATGACATTTAACAAAACCTCTGAATCGGATTGCGTATTCAAATGACGTAAATCGATTCTTTTTACCTCTTCTTTCAGTTCATTGTAATTAGTAAGGTTTCCATTGTGTATTAAGGCGAGTCCAAACGGAGAGCTGACGTAAAATGGCTGAGCCTCAGCAGCATCGTGACTCCCGGCAGTAGGGTAACGAACATGCCCGATGCCGATGTTTCCTCTCAAACGAAGCATATTTTTAGTATGAAACACGTCTCTCACGAGGCCATTTCCTTTCTTTAGATGAAAATGATCTTCGAAAGTCATAATACCCGCAGAATCTTGACCGCGATGTTGCAAAACCGTTAATCCATCAAAGATATCTTGAGCTACTCGATGATTAGAAATGATGCCAACAATTCCACACATAACGAAGAATTAAAAAGTTATATTTGGTGCTGCTTTGAAACAGCTTTCAGAACGTTTTCTATAAGACAAGCAATCGTCATGGGGCCACAACCACCGGGAACAGGAGTTATATACGAACTCTTCTCCGCAACGGCTCCGAAATCGACATCCCCAACTATTTTCCCATTCTCATCTTTATTAATGCCGACATCAATGACAACTGCCCCTGATTTCACCATGTCTGCGGTGATAAATCTTGCTCTACCAACAGCAACGATTAAAATGTCGGCTTTTTGTGTATGAGAAGCTAAATCTTTAGTTTTACTATGGCAAATGGTGACGGTTGCCTTTCGATTCATAAGCATCACGGAGAGCGGCTTCCCAACAAGGTTACTGGCTCCAACCATCACCACCTCTTTCCCGACAATATCTAACGAATAATATTCGAGTATTCGAATAACTCCCATTGGCGTGCAGGGAACCAGCTCTTCAAATTCCTTGCTTAAAAACATTTTCCCAAGGTTATAGGCCGTGAAGCCATCAACATCTTTTTGAGGAGCAATGGCTTTCATAACAAGAGGCACTTGAATGTGATTGGGAAGAGGAAGTTGGACTAAGATGCCATGAACTTTTGGATCATTATTCAGTTCATGTATGGTATCGATCAATTTTTCTGTCGTCATCTCACCTGACGGGTAATGGCGAAGTTCAGCAACTATTCCTACTGTCTCAGAAGCCTTTGTCTTACCTCGGATGTACGACAAAGAAGCGGGATTGTCTCCGACCAAAATGATAACCAGTTTTGGCTGAACTCCTTTTTCTTTCCAGGCCATGGCATCTTGTTTCAACTTCTCATAAAGGTTTTGTGCTACTTTTTTCCCGTCGAGAAGTGCCATGAGGTAGATGAAAAAAGAAAATAATGAACAAACTTTCGTTGGCGAAAGCGAGTTCATGCTATCACGCGATACTACGGTTTGGCAAGAAAACTCGATATTTTATTCCATATGAGTTCAGAAGTTTCCTCTTTCGTTTTTTGGACCATAATTTTTCCCCATCCATATTTGTCGGAAAGTGAGAGGAGTATATCACTGACCTTATCTAAAAGCTGATCATCCTTTTCATGCAAATGTCCTTCCTCACGAGCGGTAATACTTCTCTGGCCAGTGAGAAGGAGCGATAAATCTTCTCGTATAAGTTCCGCATTCAGCTTCTCCATATACTCGAAAGTGAGTCCTTTAGCCATGCCCCAGGCAATTCCCGTCCCGCTATAATCCTCTGCAATGACGATATTCCCTTCGTTTAACATTTCAATAAGTTGCGGTTCGAATGCTTTCCGATTGTGGGTAATAAGGGTTTGCAAATCAGCTTCAGAAATAGTTTGGTGAGAAGAGTTCCGAAGAAGTTGATTCAATTGAGGACCCGTGGGAGCTAAATCATAGAGAGGATATTTTAAGTATTTCGTGGGATAACCCGACTCTACCAAGCGCTTCACCAATATCTGAGCCTGGGTGGATTTCCCGATATTATTGACCCCATATATCGTTATAAATTTTCCTTTCATAATGGACTCTGATGAATTTAAATTCCGGTACTTCCAAAACCACCGCGGTCTTTTTTGTGCATCATGGCAACTTCTTTCCAGGCAAACTTCCCGACCGGGACAAAAATCCCCTGCGCCACTTTTTCACCCTTTTTGATAATGACTTTCTCATCAGTGAAGTTATAAACTTGGATGGTAATCTCATCATTATCTCCACAATAGTCATGATCAATAATGCCGATGCCATGCGGAGTTAAAAGGCCTCTTTTCACTGGAGTAGAACTTCGGGAAGCAACTATTAACATGTAACCTTCAGGAATTTCAACAACAATATTCCCGGGAATGAGAGCCACCCTTTTTGGCAAGATTTCAGTGTCGATTCGAGCTAAAATATCAAATCCGACCGACCCATCGGTTTCATATTTAGGAAGAGGTAATGTTGGATCGATTCGTTTAATTTTTATCTCCATAAAACTGATAATTACATGCTTCGATAATTATATACTTAAATTGGACAGTCATTGTGAAAACTTTTATCATAAAAGCCTAAATCCTACAAAAAAAATAAGTATAAAAAAAGTATTCAATATAATTCGCAAAATGAATAAAAAAATTGAACAACGAAAGCTCATAGACTTTGCGGTAGGTGGTCAGGCCTTAATCGAAGGAGTTATGATGCGCTCTCCACATTACGTAACGGTAGCTGTTCGAAAAAACAAAGGGAATATCAAAGTGAAGGAGGAAACTTTTACCAGCCTATGCATGAAGTATCGTTTTTTGGGAGTTCCTTTGGTAAGAGGAGTGATTAATCTTTTTGAAATGATGATAGTGGGCATGAAAATGCTCAATTATTCAGCATGTGAAGTGATCGATGAACCTCAGGAAACGGAAGAAAATAAATCGAAATTTCAAAAAACGCTCCATATGGCGGCCTTTTCGTTTTCCCTTCTCTTTGCTTTAGGCATGAGCCTTTTCCTTTTTAAATTTATCCCTCTCTGGATAACCGACACATTGAGTAAAAAATTTGTTCTCTTGGACCAAAATTTCCTTTTATATAATTTCGTCGATGGACTCATAAAAACGGCGATGTTCATAACCTATATTGCCTTACTGGGAATCGGAAACCAGCTCAAAAGAGTTTTTCAGTATCATGGGGCAGAACACAAATCTATTTATACCTATGAACAAGGATTAGAATTGACGGTCCAAAATGCTAAAAAAATGACCAGATTTCATCCTCGTTGCGGAACAAGTTTCATCCTAGTCGTTTTCATGCTCAGCATTTTTATTTACACCTTCATTCCCAGGCAGTCGACATTTTTGCTGACCTTCCTTGTGAGGGTGATATTCCTGCCTCTCATTGCAGGTTTCTCCTATGAAATTTTAAAATGGAGCGCAAAGAAACAACAAAATCTTCTCGTTAAAATACTGACAACTCCAGGACTTTGGTTTCAGCGCCTTACCACTCGAGAGCCTGATGACCATCAATTGGAAGTAGCTCTAGCCGCCCTAAAAAAAGCACTGACGCTCGAAGAAGAAAAAAGCGAACTCCAAAGATTAAGCTTTCAAACAAAGGCCGGGAAATGAGTATTTATAAAGCTTTTTCAATCTCAGTAAATAAGCTTTGAATAGAAGGAGAATTCACCGAAATCTTTCCTTCAAATCCTACCTCTACCAAGGTCCACGGTTCTTCAGGATGTAAAATTCCTTCCCATACCCGCTCAGAGTAATCCATGAGCGTGATTCCTTCTTTCCCACTAAACCAATAAAATGCAGTTCCCTCACCTTGATTAACGGTTACTTGCTTGAGGTGCATTCCTTCTAAACTGAATAAAGTGGTTCCATCGATGGAATATCCCATTCCCTGAAGGCAAATTTCAGGATTGTGATGGGTTTTCCAGGATTTGCTTTTAACGAGAAGTAAATCAAAAACTCTTCCATCTTCCAATCTTCCGCGATACTTCTTACTGAAAATCACTTCTCGATTAACGAAAAATCCTTTTTCTTTATCGGTAAAAGGTATTTCTTTTAATTGATAACCAGGTAATGAAATTGAATAATTATTTTGTTCAAAAAGTGTATTTTCAGGAGGACTTTTAACTGGATGGAAAAAAGAGTAGAGCTCAGTTGAAAAAAGAAAAAAGAGTAAAACGATGGATAGAAGTCCTAAAGAGACAAGAGGTCCATATTTTTTTCGCGGTTTCGAGTGATGAGTTTTTTCATTAAAAGATGAAGGGTTGTTGGGAGTTATCTTGGAAAGAATAAAATTTTTATTCAACTTTAATAATACAAGACAACTAATGGTAAATCCTAAAACTCCTAAAAAAATATGGATGGCATTTCCGTACTCTTTCATTCCTAAAACATCATAGACATATACTAAGCTGAAAACTCTCCATAGATTAAAAAATATCAAAAGACCCAAAAAGCAGGACAGAGCAGCCAGAAGCCGAAAAGAAAGCCTTATTTTCATCAGATGATTGAGAATCAAAGCATATAAAAGTCCGGCATAGATACTTTTCACACCACTACAGGGTAGATCGATACTCGTGGCATTATTTTCAGTGATTAAAATAGTGGAAGTCGAAAAATGGGGAATATGTAAGAACGTGAGAAGACCACTGACGATATGAGCGGTGAATATCCTCAGTGGAAATCCAAAAAAAGTCTGTATATGTGGTAAAAACGGAAGCATTAAACAAAGGATGGCGACCACGTAAAACCACCTTTCCCATAACTTCTCTTTAAAGTAAAAACCGATGAGAAAATAAAGTCCCAGTATAAAACTAAGGGCAGATATCAATGAATGATGTAAAAAGAAGATATTGAGAGTATCGAGGAGCAGAAAAAAGAAAAAACCTGCAAAAGCGGGCCATTTAAAACGAAATTCAAAACTCTCACGCAGATGGCTCTTTTGTAAGTAAAGACTTATTCCAATAATAATGAGAAGCAAAAGAAAAGCGATACCATATTCAAAAAATGCAACATCGCTCAACGTTTCTAAAATCCAGAGAAAAGACCTCCGAAAATGTAAGAAATAAAGAAAAAAAATAAAAACATGTGTCCCCCAGGGAGGTATCTTTTTAAATGTTTTAATCACAATAAATAATGAATTCACGGTCTAGCGTATGTGGACATACCGGCGAGCAAAAGCTAAAAGAGGCCTTCTATAGAAAATGACGATGATGCCAAGTCCGATGAAAATCAGAGCCCATTCATGGGGTTCGGGCACTCCGCTCACCGTGAAAAACCCTTCCCCGGAAGAGGGGCTTAAAAGCTCTTCTCCTTTATCAAGTGAACGGGCATAGGGATCATTTCCATTGCTAGCGCTTTCCAATTGCTGTCGCTGCCAATCGGTAACAAGCGCAATAAAAGATGAATAGGTAGAAGCAATTTCAGCATTCGTCGCTACGGCATGAATCATCGTAAGCTTATATTTTTTAAGGTCAGTATCGGGAAGAATTATGTCTTTAAATTGTGACGGAATGTCAGTTCTCAAAATAAAGGAAATAACTTGCTTATAGGCAAGCGGAATGAAAGGAGAATTTTTTGGAAGAGTAATAACTCCTTCACGGTATTTTGCTGAATCGCCATTGGCAACTCCATTAGCGACAAACCATACTCCCGACCTATTGAAATCTAACACTTTTTCAACCGCTAATTTTGGAAATAATTTTTCCAGTTTTCCTTGAACTTCTCTCAGATTGGCAAAATGAATCAAAGCTTCATCGGCCGTAGTGACAACTTTTCCTCCGCTGGCCATAATCACATGACTAAGACCATCCGAATAAGGAGGAAATTTTCCTTCGGGATGAATAACATAAATAGGATGACCAGCTAATTCTTGAATAAATGGATCATCATGGTTCTTGTAAAGAGTATCCGTATCATGAGCGCTTCCATCAGTAAGCAAGAAAATAAGATCATAATGTTCCGCAACTTTCTCCAAGGCTTTCATGCGGTCAGTTTGACCGAAAAAATGAACAGTAACATCTTTTTTAAAAAAATTATCATCGAGTTCTATTTTTTTGCTGGTCAGAGTGTTAAAGAAGTAGAGATCAGCAACATTATGAGAAATCAGCTCTCGAACCTTGAGATCATCCATAAGGTACTTTTCCCAATCAAAGCGGTTATTAC
>CAYSYL010000055.1:9544-9803 GCA_964435355.1 uncultured Candidatus Peribacteria bacterium
GTCTTTTGACATCAGAGAACTGTTTTTTTCACAATTAAAAGGGGCAAAATAAATCCAGGGTTCAAAAGTAACAATACTCTGTTCGGAACGGGAAAAAACACCAAAAGGACTGTCGTTAAAATTGAGAGGAAATGGTGCGCGATAGAGAGCTGAATTTAAACAGTGGCTTACTTCCGAATTATTAAGGGGAATAAAGGAAGTAGTGGGGCTTCGAGATATGGATTTCCCGTTCAACGAATAAGTTTTTACGGTCTTGCTA
>CAYSYL010000056.1:0-9750 GCA_964435355.1 uncultured Candidatus Peribacteria bacterium
GCAAGCAGCATTAATACGGGTAATCCAGATAGTGCGCATATCTCTTCGGCGTAATTTTCGGCCGACATAACTATTTTGGCCGGCTTTTGCTTTCGCATTCTTACCCCATTTTACTAATTTACTGCGATGATCGCGAAAGCCCTTAGTAGCTTTATGAAGTCTTTTATGTCTTTTATGGGAGGCAACTCCTCGTTTAATGCGTGTCATGGAAAAGTATCAATTAAAAATTATCAGTAAAAAGTGATTAGCCGTAAGGCAAAAGCTTATGCATGTTTTTCTCATTGGTGAGAGTCGTAGCTTTTCCGCCTTTATGCAATTTCTTCTGTCGTTTGGATTTTTTAAGCAAAAGGTGTTTCTTGGCAGACTTTTGAAAACGGATTTTTCCTTTACCGGTTATTTTGATACGTTTCTTGGCTGATTTTCGTGTTTTCAATTTCATAAAATGTGGGTGTGGTATCAAACCACGTTACTGATTAACTTTTCGCACCGGTCCGTTCCTTTGGGATCAAAATCATGAACATTTGATTACCCAGTTTTCGGGATGGACTTTCGAGTTGCGCTATATCTTTCAACGAATCGGCAAAAAAATCAAGCTTTGCTTTCGCAAGATTGGCATGGGACGCCTCTCTTCCTTTAAACATAAGAGTGACTTTTACCGTATTCCTATGCTCTAAAAAGCCTCTCGCCTGTCGAATTTTCGTTTCCAAATCATGGTGGTCGATTTTAAAACTTAAGCGGATCCCTTTCATTTCCGCCTGCTTTTGCATCTTTTTCTGTCGCTGTTCGATCTTATTTTGACGATAAATATACTTGCCGTAATCTAAAATTTTACAAACAGGAGGTACGGCTTTTGGCGAAACTTCCACCAAATCAAAACCTCGCTCTTCAGCCAGTTTAAGAGCTTCTTCAAGAGGCGTAATGCCGAGCTGTTCATCATTTTCATCAATTAAACGAACGCTGGGAACCCGAATAAAACGATTGATTCTAAGATGCTTACTGATAAAGAAAAAATTAAGGATTAATGGCTTATGGATGATAAATCATGTGGCCCGCCGAGTCAAGAACTGATCAATATTAAACTGATGTTGAAAGAAATTGCCGAAACTTTTTACCTTTGCACTTTTAAATGTTCATCATTAT
This sequence comes from uncultured Candidatus Peribacteria bacterium, assembly GCA_964435355.1. Lineage (GTDB taxonomy): Bacteria > Patescibacteriota > Gracilibacteria > UBA1369 > UBA1369 > CAYSYL01. The sequence continues at coordinate 1,141 of CAYSYL010000056.1, forward strand.
AGTGTTTTAGCTCCATATTTTAGTATGTCAAATCCCTCATCGAAACTTCACATTTCGATAATAGGATCAACAGGGTGCATAGGACGGCAAACGTTAGAGGTTATCAGTGAGTACCCGAAAAGGTTCAAGGTTTCCGCACTCGCCTGTTATCAGGAAATAGATCTGCTGGAAGAACAAATAAAAATGTTCAACCCCGAAGTAGTGGCGGTTTTTAGTAAGCAGGCAGCTCAAAAACTGAGAGAAAGACTTCAGGCAAAAAAGATAAAAGGAGTAAAAGTCCTTGAAGGCCTACAAGGGTGGATAACCATCGCCACCTATTCAAAAACCGACATGGTCGTGGCGGCCACGAAAGGAGTTCTCGGCTTAAAGCCCTTGATCTCAGCCATAAAAGCCAAAAAGAAAATAGCCCTTGCCAATAAAGAGGTGTTGGTAACCGAAGGGTTCACCATTATGAACCTCGTAAAAAAATATAAAATAAGTCTCATTCCCATTGATTCCGAGCATTCCGCTCTCTTCCAGGTTCTGCAGGGAGAAAATCCAAAAAATATCGAAAAGGTCATGATCACCTGTTCCGGAGGGCCTTTTTACTTCGATAAAACTAAAAATCTTGAAAAAATTAAGGTGAAAGAGGCGCTGAGTCATCCCGTATGGAATATGGGAAAAAAAATCAGTGTTGATTCCGCCACCCTCATGAATAAAGGTTTTGAAATAATAGGAGCCAGACATCTCTTCAACCTCTCGGCCCGGCAAATCGAAATACTCATTCATCCCGAAGGAATAGTGCATGCCCTCGTCCAGTTTAAAGATGGAGCAATTAAGGCGGTATTGGCGCCTCCCGACATGCGCTTTCCCATTACCTATGCTCTCTTTTATCCTGAAAGAGTCGAAACCGCCTGGCCACGATTAAATTTTGAAACCCTCCGTCATCTCAATTTTTACCCGCCTGACTTTTCAATCTTTAGAGGGCCGCGTTTCGCCTATGATATTTTAGAGAAAGACAGCCGTTATGCTCATGCCCTCGTAAAAGCCAATGATCAAGCGGTAGAAAAGTTCTTAAAAGGAGAAATTCCCTTCCTTGCCATCTATAAAACGATTCAAGAAGCCCTAAAAAGAATTGACAAGTAGTGTTGTTTGATTTCGTTATACGCAAGCGAAAAAACAAGCCTCACTACAAATTTTTTATTAGACAAGTTGGCAATTAATGCCTTCCCTTAGCCCAAAAGTCAGAATCGAAGCATTCTTGCATTCATGAAAAAACGCTTGAAATCCCTTCCCTTACAAAAGAACTTGCATTTGATTTCAGGTTTTTTATAATGCCTTTGGCTTGATAAGCCATTTTATTTCTTTATTTATCACTTTTATGACGAAACAAATGCTCGTCGAAATGGCAGCTAAGAAAGCTGGCGTTACTAAGAAAGACGCTGCTGCTGTACTCGATGCTATTCTTATGGCTATCACCGGAAGCCTCAAGAGTGGCAAAAACGTAACCGTTACTGGTTTCGGAACTTTCCGCGTTTCAAAGCGTGCTGCTCGAACTGGTGTTAACCCACGAAACCCAAGCCAGAAGATCAAGATCCCAGCTATGAAAGTACCTGCTTTCAAAGCTGGAAAAGGTCTTAAAGATGCTGTTCGTTAATTATACCTTTCGGACGGTTCATCCGCTCCATAAGGAAAACGATAATAAAAGGCTCCGCTTCAAACGGAGCCTTTTTGTTATGCTGGAAAACCTCAATACATAGCCGGCAATTCAGCCCAGCCATAAAGATTTATTTACCGTTAAAGAAAGAAAAGGTAGGCGTGGTGTCGTTCGCTTTAGCACGAACGATCATCTTCTTGCCCGATGTATGATCGACAAAAGTCGCTTCCCATATCGTATCCCCGGTAACATTTTTCTTGAGGTGAAAATTGACCGAAACATCGGCATTATTCGGGTCCCCCAATAATTTTTCCTCGATGAGGTCATGAAAAGTAATATCATCCCGAAGTGCTGGGACAAGATCCCGAAGTCTCAGAGGAACCCGATAAATACCATTATTCTTTGTCGTGCTCACCGTTTCCACTCCTGAAATGGCTTGAGTGCCCAAAGGACAGATGACCTGAAAAACTTTTCCAGGCGTATTGGCGTCAGAATATAAAAAAACGCAGCTCATCGCTTCATTTTTCAGAGAGTAATCAAGTGAAAACTCCTGCAATCGGGCGTGAGGTCGCCATAATTTTGCTTGCTCCAAACCTTTTTCCAAAAGATCATTAATCCGATTAATGCGCGATTGATTATTACTCGAAAGCCAAAAATTGACGGAATTAAGAAGATGGAGAGGAGCCGGATCCAGAGGGCTTCGGGCAAAACTTGAAGGAACATTCAAAACTCCGCTTGCAGAAACGAAAAAGAGAGAAACAATGAGAGAGCCGAGAAGTTTTTTCATATAAAGAAAAAATTATTAAGAGTCAGTACGAATGGCTTTCGAAAGCCACGATATTTGACCATGCTTGCTTTTATGGTACTATAAAAGAGTCGGGGATGTAAGGCTTTCGACAAAAATTGTTCTTTCACAAATCGCCATCCGGGGATCGCGCTGTCTCCCCGCATATCCGTCAGCGCACCTTAAGTGCAGACAATACTGCCGAGAACACTACAGTAGCAATGCTGAAAGCTCTCTTCGCTCCTGCTAACGACAATGCTCGTCTTGCAGTTGCATAAATCTTTCCCCCTTATCGGAGAAAGTCGCTCACTTCCTGATTTCTGCTAGGGAAAATGAGTGTCACTCAGCAGGATAAGCTCTGTAAGGCCTCGAAACAGAGACGAAAATTTTAGAGGATAAGCCGAAAGTGCTTTTTGTTCATCTTTTATACTTTCGACCGAAAACTTTAAGAGGAACTATGATGGTAGAAGTTTGTGGTCGAGATTTTTGGACCCGGGTTCAATTCCCGGCATCTCCACCAAATTTGTCCATATAATCCGCTTTAAATATTTACTTAAGGGCAATTCTCCTGTTTTTCTTAGTATGCCTGCAGAGAATTCGACTTATTTAATTGAAAAATCTTTTCAGTTATTTTAAGCGAGGGTAAAATAATGGAGACTTTTATTGAAAGCTATGATAGCCGATAAATTACGATTACAAATAGAAGAGAGGAATGTAAATGGCCATAATTACCCGTTTGCTCAAATATTCATCAATAATAGAAACTTAATTGAAATTATTAAAGAATATGAAGCTCAGATTGTTCAAGATTCAGACGAAAGAAGTATTATTGGAAAATATGATTTTCTAATCAAAGATGAGTTGCGAGCTAATTTGGAAAAAATTTTAAAAGATGGGAAAGCAATGGTTTTAGGATGTGACTGTGGAATTTCTGCATGTTGGCCTTTGTTAGTTACTATTGAGAAAAGGGGAGGAACTATTGTGGTTTGGAAAGATTTTGAGCAACCGTATCGTCGTCATGACAAATCTGGTCAGAAATGGGACTATTCAAAGTTAGGACCTTTTAAATTTGTAGAAAAAGAATATCAAAAAGAAATCAAAAAACTTTCCTGATCATAAGGATTAGCTGCAGTTTAAGGTATGGATAGGAATTACTTATAAGAACCTAATGCTGCTTATATTCTTACCATAAACCCTCTTCGCCTTTAGGATAAAAATAAAGTAAGTCGAATTCTCCGCGACTCCAGTTGAATAGTACTACCCTTAGAGAGGGTAAAAACTCCTATTGATAACGACAATTCAGCGATTCCAAATCCGTTTTCTTTGTCGTATGCAATTTGTTCCTGAAAAGCCAAATCTAAAATAAGGCGTTGGTCTTCCATGCCCCCGTTTATCCAATTAATCTCTACTATATCAATCAGAGCGAATTGCCGGCGATAGAAATGGCTCCCTCGACAGTTCTCGAAACATGCCAGCGATGCCATGTATTATAATATAACTCGCTGTTTAACCTTGCATGTGCTCTTCAGAAATGCAACATCTCTCACGACCCATTTTCTCATCAATAGCTTGTGAACACTTGGGAAGGAGTTTTGAGATAATGAGGGAGTTCATGATTGATTTTCTTCACATCAATAGGAAGTTTGTTCAAAAACTCTTCCTGAATGGTTCGATTAAATCGTTCAAGATGAGCATTGTCATTCGGTCGTCTCACTCTTATATGACGATGTTTAATGGACACTCTTTGCGTGAAGATTTTTGAGAATTCAGGGCCATGATCGGATTGGAGACAATGAAAATCAAAGGGTGAATATCGACGTGCTTTTTCAATGAAATCCAAATACGTGGCAGTTTTCTACCACATGGATGGTATCGATTGGACGAGATCACCTTCTTTTCCAGCTTTCGGACGAGGAATTGGCTTCCATTTACGGCGATATGGGTTCTTGTTCGTGGTCATCCCAACTCTTTCAAGCACACGTTTCACTGAACTGAGACGACCCTTCTTTAATGTCTTGAAACCTCCAGCATGCCTTTTCCACTTCGCACCATTTCGACTGCCTTAGCCCTGATTCTTGGAAGTTTTAGGTTCGTGTTGTAGGTAATTTTCTGCTTGGTTATTGAGCTTTTAAATTCTAGCTCAAGTGTTCACAACCTATTGAACCATTACGGAATACTTGACAGAGTAAGTTGGTAACGGTTAGGATTCAACCTTCGCATTTAAATTTCATAACTGTATTATATGGGATCCCTTATTATTGATTCTCTCCCTTCATCTTCTTTACCTTCCCAAGAGCCCCATTCCCCAGACACCCGAGAAATGACGAAAATGTATGATGTTGATCTCAATGACCAGCAAATAGAAGAACTTATTCAAAACTTCTTAAGCCAAACACCTTGCATCCATGAATTAATTTCAGATTGTAAAGAAGATTTATCCAGCACGGCTTCAGACTCTGGCTCAAAAAAATGTGAGTCAATATTCTCTATTCAGTCAGCTATTGACCACTATCTGTACCAAACCTTTCATTTTGTCTCTCCATCTTGTCGCTTGCAGATGATCTGCCACTTGGTCAATATTTCCCCAGAAAAATATCTTGAGGTACTCGCCGTTCAGAGTACTCATGAAAGTGATAGGACAGAGCTGGAGAAATGCATAAGGGTGCTCAGGCTTCTTTCAGGGGGGGCGCAATTTCAGAAAGCGATTGCCGATTTCTCTCGTCTTTCTCCATTCCTTGAACACACCTTGGGAGTTCAAATAAAAAACATCCCACCTGCCGAAGAATGGAAATATAACCATAATCTCGGAAATTGGCTCGGAATTGATGTCGGAGATTTACGATTATGGATTGGTTTGGCGGAAATGCAAAGTGATATACGTAAAAAAATACCAATGGCCGAATTTTCGAAGGGGAAAGAGTAGAAGTTGATGAGATTATATACGATACATTTGCTCGTCCTTATACCGGAAAATCTCTCTTCAGTCCTCCTCGAACAGAACCAATGATGATATCTCGGTGGAATTGAACTTACGTGCCGATCTTTTTCCTGATGTGCAACCGACCATTTATACTATCGGACACAACGTCCTGTCCTCTATGAATTGCTTCTCAAAGACCGAAATTAATGTAATAAAGTGAATTTTTGAGAGGTTGTTCACTGGAAACTTTGCGCATGGAAAAGGTTAAGTTTTTTTAAAACCAACCTTGTGAGGTGTAACAGCGGATATTCGATGATACCTCTGGTGTCGTCAATCTTCTTATTAAATTGAGATTTTTCTGTATCATAGGGCAGTAATGAAAAAATGCATACGAAAGTTTAAAACTCAAACATTTTTAATACAACCTCCCGAAACAAAGCTGATTTTTTAGCACCTCTCCCCGCGACATGTCGCCGCAGGGAGGATAAATGGAGGTGTCATTCCACCATGAAGGTCAGTCGGGGTGGCGGAGCTTCTCGAGGAACCACCGGATGTACCTCTCCCGCTCTTTCCCCTGAAGAATGGTCACGTCCGACGCACACGTCCGGACTCTCGCGACTCCAGAAGCCGTACACGCGGCAGTGCACTGCTGGTCTTCGACGCCGGGGTTCGTGGGGCTATCGAGCCCCTCCGTGCAGACCTCCGGGCAGTGCCGGGTTTCGTCATGGACGATCTCCGGATCCGCCAGATCTTCATCTTCGCTGGTCCGAGGTCCGAGACCCGCTCCACACCCGAAGGCGAGGACCCCACAGAGAGCCGCCAACATCGTCAACTTGTTCACAGGAATGCTCCTTTCGGCACTTGCGATCACATTGCCGCAAGCACACCAAAACAGAATATTAATCCGAAAAGATTTGACAAGTTAAAAATCATTTTATTGATATAAATATATAAAATATATGTCAAGTAACGATGCGCTAAAGTAAAAAAGTTGTAAAATAGTATTTCTTGAACTTATCATGAGGCCGAGCGAGGACAAAACTATCAGAAGTAAAAAAGCGATTCTAAAAGTAGTTGAAAAATTTTCACATTCCTCAAAAAAGAGACCTGGAAACATATGTAAAGTGGAGAGATGGACAAAGAGCAGAGAATCATCATCGATATTTCGCAGCTTTTTCTTCAAAATCTAAGGATGACATGGATCAGGATATCAATAAAACAAGTACTGCCTGGATAAAGGATTATGGATACGCCTTTGAAAGCTCATTGCCCCTCACTCCGGAAACTCCTGCAAAGTTACGCAAAGCTTTAGAAGATTTTGAAGCTCAAAAGATCCCTTATTTCATCTGGCCACAACTAGATAAAAATAGAGTTGAAATTTATATACCGAGAGAAGCCAAAGAAAAGCTAAGAGAGGCTCGGCCAATTCCCGCTTCCTCCCATAATAGAACTCCTGTTACTCCTCCTTCCCCAAGAACAAAATTTACTAGAACTCCGGCAGATACCTTCGGTTTAAGAGCAGGATTTGTACATGTCGATAATGATTTTCACCGAAGAAAGTAAAGTCCTAATGTTCATCAACAAAAAAGTGGAAACTCAAAAAATGACCCTCTCCAGCCTTAAAAAAATCGAGGTCATACATTGAAAATCCTCCAATATGAATTAATAATCCGGGGTCATAAAAAAATAAAACCTCCCCACAATTTTAAAAGGAGCACTTACAAATTCAAAAGATTCCTCCACTCCTTTATAAGGAGGCTCCATAACTTTATAATGCGTCCCCGCGCTTTTAAAGTTCAAGTCCGCAGTTTTAAAATGCCAATCCACGATTTTAAAATCGGAATCCACAAATTCGAAAAGTTTTCATACAAATAAGTTAAGTCTCATATTTGTAGAAATATTTTCATCACATATATTCATTGAAATTTTTTCGGTAGGACCAAGCATTCCAATAAAAACAATAGCGGCAAAGCAAGCTAAAGTTTTACAGACTTTCGACTAAAGGATACATAATAATAAATATCTCTCAAAAATATAAAGATCGGATGCGAGTCATTGATGACAGCGCTCTTATTTATAATTATTAAAATTCCCATGTTTGACCCGCTTTTTATGTATGTGGTATCCATCCCCGTCTATATAATCTTTTTAATTATTTCCATTATAAAAAGACAGAAAATCACCGCCATCATTTTCAGTAGTTTGTTTTATTTTTATTGCGTGAGCGTTATTTCCGTGACCCTCTTCCCGTTACCCTACCAAAAATCAACCATTGAATGGGGGAGAGCATCAATACCGTTAGAAAACAATTTCATTCCTTTCACATTTTTACAGGAAGCGACCGCCCCCTTCCGGCATTATACGGCTTCCTCTTCCTACTTCGATTATGCTCTTGAAATAGCTCTTAAACAGGTGGGTGGCAATATTCTACTCGGTATGCCTTTCGGCTTTCTCGCGCCACTTATTTGGAAAAAAAGAAACACTTTTTTAAGGATTTTAGTCGCCGGATTTTGGTTCTCGTTTGCCATCGAGGCAAGTCAGTTTTTCATCTCCCTCATGCTGGGCTACACCTACCGGCAGGCTGATGTCGACGATATTATATTAAATAGCACCGGTGTCGCCTTAGGATATTTCTGCTTAAAACTATCCAAACTTTTGCTGAAGAAGATAAGCTATATTAATCTCTCAGGGAGTAAATACTCGCGAACGGAATAGATGCCTCTCGCAGGTGAGATCGTCATGTATTATTCATGAGTTCTTCCCTTGGGAGATCTTGACTTGTACCCCTTCTCATCATAAAAATGAAGCATTACTTCGTTATCCAAAAGCCATGAAAAAATATCTCGCCGTATTCCTCGGAACAGCGGCAGCTATGGAAAAGTGGAAACAAATGCCGGAAGAAGAAAGAAAGCCAAAAGAAAAAGCAGGAATGGAGGCCTGGATGAAATGGTCGAAAGACAACGAAAAATCTATCCTCGATGGTTCACCCCTTGGAACAACAAAACATGTCGACAAAAATGGCACGACCAATGTACGAAATGAAATGGGGGCTTGGACTCTCGTTCAGGCAGAATCTCACGAAGAAGCGGCGAAACTCTTTGAAAATCATCCTCACTTCATGCTTTTCCCGGGCGATTCTATAGAAATAATGGAATGTCTCCCTATCCCGAAAATGTAAATGGGCAAAGTATTTTAAAATCAAAAACTATTATAATGTCCATGAAAAAAATGCTCACCGTGACACTCTTTGTGGCACTCTTTATCCTGGCG
>CAYSYL010000057.1:0-9413 GCA_964435355.1 uncultured Candidatus Peribacteria bacterium
GCATATAATACAGGTGTATGATAAGCTGAAATTTAAAGAGGATTCCTCTTTTAAGAAACGACCGGACCTTTTGATTATTGACGGTGGAAAGGGGCAGCTCAGTTCCGCGGTAAAGGCTTTGGTTGATTATCAATTGTCGATCCCTCTTTGCTCCCTTGCTAAAAGAGAGGAAGAGATTTTTATTCCCGGACGCTCTGATCCGATTCTTTTATCGAAAGAGTCTCCGACGCTTCATATGTTTCAACATATTCGAAATGAGGCCCATCGTTTTGCCATTACTTATCATCAAAATTTACGTCTTAAAGCTACCACTCATTCCATTCTTGATACGATTCCCGGAGTCGGGCCGGAGCTTACTAAAAAGCTGCTTCGAAGTTTTGGCAGCGTTCAAAATATTAAGCAGGCGACCCTTAATGATTTGGGACAGGTTATTGGCAAAAAGAAGGCAATTGCGGTTATTCGAGAAATTCAAAAGCTTTGATGTCTCTCAACCTTGCAATAAAAAGTTCTTATTGTTTTCCATTGGGGATTTATTCACAATAATGGAGTTGAATTTTTGCCTTTTTATTTTGAATAAGGGCCTTTACCGGCAGGGCTATTTTTTTGTTTATAATGGTTTCCATTATTGATTTTTTATCTTTTCCTTTTAAAAGTATGAGTATGTTCCGACTTTTTAAAATAATCGGAAGCGTTATGGTGAGCCGATCTTTCACGGGAAATATTTCTGTTTGCGTGTGAGCGACTAAATGGCGTGTTTTCAAAACTTTAGAGCTTGGAAAAAGAGAGGCGATATGTCCATCTGAACCGATTCCCAATACTATTATATCGAACTCTTTTTGGGGGATCTTCCCTAGAATTTTTTCGTATTGATTGAGCGATTCACTGAGAGGCACTTTTGTATTGAAAAAGTGGACTCCTTTTAATTGTTTTACTGTTGAAGTTCCCAAGGCCTCTTTTATCATTTTTTGGTTAGAGTTGGCATTTTCTTCAGGAACATATCTCTCATCCACCTGGTATAACGCTATTTTTTTGAATGGAAGTTTTCTTTTTCCAAGAGCCTGGTAGAGTGGTTTCGGTGTCGATCCTCCACTGAGAGCTATCCGTACAACTCCTTTTTTTGTTCGAAAAGCTTTGATGATAAAATCTAGGCTTTCTTTCAGGAATTTTTCTTCGTCGGAAAAAATTTTAATGGAAATCATACCAATGAAAATTATCAATGGACGTCAATTGTCGCTGACTTCTTGGGCCGTCGGAGTTATCGGAGTAGATTTCCGGTTTGAGATTGTTTTTTTTGATGGAGCTGATGATTTCTTCCGTTACCCTCCATGAGGCGATAATTTCAGGAAAGCTGAGGAAATGAATTTTTCGGCCACGTACCACGTCTAAAAGTAGCAGAGCGTGCTCCGGAAGGCAGTCGTCTCCTCTGCATGCGAGAGATTCAGATGTTGTTATGGACTGGGTCAGGGATTCTCCAAACATGTTTTTGTTAATGAGTCGGATGCTTATTTTTTCCTCTGGGTGGAGGTCGATAATTAATAAATTTGGTTCCTCTTTTTTATTTTGAAATGCAAATTTTTTAAACTCAATGACAATATAGGTATGCTTTTCGTGTAATTTCTTTCCAGTTCTCACATAAATGGGAACTTTGTACCAGCTTTCACGATCGATAAAAAGCCGTACGGCGGCAAAGGTCTCGGTAGTTGATTTTGTCCGTATCCCTTCAAGATTTTTATAACTACTGTATTGCCCAATGGATACATTATTGGCAGATTTCGGGAAGTTAAGCGCCGATAAAATGCTGTATTTTTCCCGATGGAGGCTGATGTGGGATTCCGTAATAGGAATGGACATGGTTGTTAAAGCCAATAACTGAAGAAGATGGGACTGTACCATGTCCTTCACAATGCCAACCTGATCGAAGTAACCAACACGGTTTTCGATGCCGATATCTTCGAAAGCCGTTATTTGAATATTGGCAATTTCCGTCCCTTTCATCATTTGATTGAGAATACGATTGGAGTGACGAAGATGAAGGATACTTTGGACGGTCGTTTTTCCAAGGTAATGGTCGAGGAGATAGATATGATCTTCATCAAAATATCGTGCCAGGAAGTGAAAAAGTTTTGTTGCTGAAGCAGTATCCTCCCCGAAAGGTTTTTCGATGACGATTCGTGTTTCTTCCGTCGATGTTTTTGTTTCTCCCAAATTTTCAATAATTGGCTTAAATATCTTAGGAGGGACGGACAGGTAGGCGATGTGAGCTGTTTTTTGATTTTTCGTCAGTTGAGCACTATATTTTTTATATTCAATAAAACTTTTTCTTTCGTTGTATGCTCCCTGGAAATAAGAGACTTTACTGGTGAGTTTTTCCAAGAGCTTTTTGTCGATATTTTTCTTGAATTTGCTTATGATGCTTTGGGTGAACTCTTTTTGAAACTCTTTATCAGACTTTTCACTCCGGGCGAATCCGATGATATGGAACTGTCCTGGTAATTTTTTCTGTTCCATTAAACTATAGATTGCCGGAAATAGTTTCAGTTTCGCCAAATCGCCGGAGGCGCCGAAGATGGTTAAGATAAAAGGGTGTTCAATTTGAAAAGATTTCACGAGGAATGATTATAATGTAGTGAAAAAATACATCGAAAAAATCAATAAATCAAAGATATCGAATTACTCATTCCAATCGGTATGAAAAGTGCCGGGTTGATCCGTCCGTTCATACGTATGAGCTCCAAAGTAATCGCGAAGCCCTTGTATGAAATTAGCGGAGGAGTTGCCCTGAGTCATGGCTTCGATGTAATTGAGAGAACTCCCAAGTGCCGGCAGGGGAACCTGGTTTTCTATTCCAATAATAACAGCCTTTCGAAGTTCGGGTATGGCACTTTTTAATTTTTCAATGATGTCCGGAATTTCAAAAATGTGAGCCTTGGGGCGCTTTTGATAGGCCTGATGCAATGTTTTTAACAATGTTGCCCGTATGATGCATCCTCCTTCCCAAATCCGTGCTACTTCTGCAAGATTTACTTCCCAGTTGTTTTGTTTTGACACACTTTGTATAAGCTCAAATCCCTGAGCATAACAACTAAGCATCGCAGCATAGAGGCCTTGTTCAAGAGTTTCTAATTCCTGTTGAGAGGGGGTGGCTTTAGGGCTATCTTTTCTCGGGCGGTATATTTTTTCCAATTGAGTCCGTTTCTCTTTTTGTGATGAAGTATATCGGCTAAAAACAGCTTCTGTTATGGTAGGAAGAGAGATGTTTGTTTCTAATGCCTCAATAGCCGTCCACTTGCCGGTTCCTTTTTGAGCAGCGGTATCTTTAATGTAGTTTATGAGGAACTCTTTCGGATGGAAGCTGTCTTTTTTTCTTGTTACTTGAACTGATATTTCAAAAAGGTAGGAGTTAAGTGCCCCTTTATTCCACTTTTCAAAAATTTTCGAAATAGTATCGGCTTCTAAATGACGAGCTCGGAGGAGATCATATATTTCTGCTATTAATTGTATGACCCCGTATTCTATCCCATTGTGCACCATTTTAACAAAATGACCGGCTCCACGGGTTCCCACATGGGTAATACAGGGATTTCCTGAAAAATCTTTCGCAGCGATCTGAGAAAGTATCGGTTTAAGTTTTTCCCATGCCTCCTTTTCGCATCCTGGCATTAAGCTTGGACCTTTCAAAGCTCCTTCTTCACCTCCCGAAACTCCACAACCGACGAATTTGATCCCTTTTTCTTGTAACTCCGAGAACCTTCTTTCGGTATCCCGATAGTTTGAGTTGCCGCAATCGATGATGATATCGTTTTTTTCCAGAAGAAGAGTTAATTGTCGTATCACCTCGTCGACTGCTGATCCTGCTTGTACCATAATGATAATTTTTCTTGGGGGTTTGAGAGCGGCAATGAAATTTTTTAAATCAGTTTCTGCAGAAAGAGTTTTCCCTTCAGCACTATTCGTATGTTTTTTTATAAATTGAATAGTTTTTTCAGGCGTGCGATTAAAAACCACCGTTTGAATACCGTGGCTTGCTAAATTTCTTGCTATATTGGCTCCCATTACGGCTAAGCCGATAAGTCCGATTTGAAATGAGTCGTTTTTCATGAAAAATTACGATTGAATGGAGAAAATTTTTTGGCAGGCCTCTGCGATGGCCTCATAACCGATTCCTGCTTTTTTATAGAGTTCGTCGACTTTCCCTGAAAACTGATATTCCGTCACTCCCAAATTTTTAAAAGAATCGACTACTATCTTTTTTTCTGTCATATACTTTGCTATTTGTCCTCCCAGCCCTGATTGTGGATTGTGATCTTCTACGGTGATTACTTTTTTTGTTTTATTGAGTGATGTTTCTATATTTTCGTCAAATTTTTTTATTGAGGTTGCGGCTATGATTTCCAATGATATTTTTGGATACGTCTTTTTCATGAGTTCAGCCGCTTTTAGTGCTTCGTGCACCATGGCTCCGGTAGCGATAATAGTTATATCTTTTCCCTCCCGAATAACATCAGTCCTCCCATACTCATATCGATAGTTTTCATCGTAAAAAGGGGAGCCATCGATCTTGGTTATTATCGGAAACTTGTGTCGACCCATTCTGACATAAAAATTTCCATAGTGGGCTGCAACGTATCGAATGATTCTATCCGTCTGATTTGGATCGGCTGGTTCAATCACCATGGTATTGAACATGCCAAGAAAAGAGCCAGTATCGTCGATTGCCTGATGCGTCGGCCCATCTTCACCCACTGAAAGTCCGCAATGAGTTGCTACCATCTTGACGTTTGTTTGATTTATATCGTTGACGCGTGCCTGATCTTTTGCACGACTCGACATAAAAGCCCCGAAAGTGGAAGCAAAAGGTATGAATCCATCCAGACTGAGTCCTCCCGCAAGTGAAATCATGTGCTGTTCCGCAATTCCGCACTCAATATGCCTTTCTGAAATTTCTTGTGCGACGAATTTAGTCATAACGGAACCTCGTAAGTCAGCAGTGAGGGCTAGAATGTTTTGATTTCTTTTGGCCAGATCCAAGAGGGCCATTCCATAGGCAGTGCGGCAGTCGGTGAGGTCCTTTGTCCCATAGAGAATCGGTTTCCCAGCATCTATGGGCATTTTTGTCAGACCTTTGATGAAGGTAGGTTTAAGAGGTCTCCATGGGCTATTTTTAACCGCTTGGTCTACCAACATTTCTTCTTTCGAAGATACACTCAGTTTATCGATCATTGTGTCCGCTATTTCTTTTGAAGGGGCATTGCCGTGCCATGTGGATTTTCTATTTTTTCCCTGCTCTTCCATTCCGTCTACTCCTTTCCCCATAATGGTTTTTCCGATAATAACGACTGGTTTATCGTTTTGAGTGTAGGCTTCTTTTAGGGCGTCCCATAATTTCTTGTAATCGTGTCCATCCGCTTCTATAACGTGCCAATTGGCGGTTTTAAAAATGCCCGAAAGGTTGAGGGGCATAATCTCTTCTAAACTTGCGCTTAATTGCACTTCGTTGTAATCAACAAAAAGAATGAAATTGTTAAGTTTATATTTATTGGCAAAATTAATCATTTCATAGACTTGGCCTTCCTGCGCCTCCCCATCTCCCATGATGCCAAAAACTTTTTCAGGGGATTTCTTTATTTTTTTTGCCAATGCGAAGCCGGCTGCTGCTGAAACACCTACGCCTAATGGGCCGGTTCCATACCAAACCCCTGGTACATGTCGGGTTACGTGTCCTTCAAATATGGTTCCAATTTTTCTAAAATTTCGAATAACCTCTTCCTTGTCGATATAGTTCATTTCAGCCAAGATGCTATACACAGCCGGAGATATGTGACCATTACTTATAATTATTTCTTCTCCTGTTTTTCCTATAATATGAAGGTAGAGGAGGCTTAAATAATCAATGCAAGAAAGTGAACCACCGGGATGGCCGCTTTGAGCTTCTGTTACCATCTTAACAATGGTTTTTCTGCATGACTTCGCAAAAATTTCAAGGATTTTTATTTCTTCCGCTGATAAGTTCTCCGGCAAAGAAGGCATAGGGTTGTTATTATATTTTTTTCTTTTGGGAAAGAAGTTCACGGGTTATGTTTTTACTTAATTCGACTCCCGGTTGATCAAAAGCATTAATGTTGAAAAATTCTCCTAAAAATGCCGTTGCTCCTTCAAAGAACATAAAAAGTTCGCCGAGAGTATATTCGTTTATTTCATCTATTTCTATGGTGAGGTTCGGTCGTCCGTTTTTTGTTAATGCCTGAGCAGTCCCTTCCATTTCAGTTTTTAACAACTTTCCAAAGGTTATATGATCCAAGTATTGTAATTCGGGGAGTTCTTTTGGAAGAGGGGGAATGGGTAGGTCTCGTTTGAGATTTTTCACGGATAAAAATAGATGAAGTTTATCGTTTGGTCCTTCATTATATAACTGACTTTGGGAATGTTGATCTGTTACTCCTAAGGCATTTATAGGGGTAATCCCTACATAGACTTCTTGACCCGACCGGTCATATTTTTTCCCAATGCTTTCAGCTAATAATTGACGGTACCAATCAGCCAAACGAATCAGTTTTTGAGCGTACGGCATTAAAACATTTAGCTTTATTCCTTTTTGATAAAGTCGATACTGTATTAATGCAAGCTGGAAAGGTAAATTTTGTTCAAAATTTTTATTCAAAAAAGCGTTTCGCATGTTTTGCGCTCCTGTTATTAGTTTTTCTATATCTATGCCTATGAGTGCAGCCGGCAATAATCCTACGGAAGTTAAAACAGAAAACCTTCCACCCACATTTTCTGGCATTGTATAGAGTGGAATGTTCTCTTTCTCAGCAATTTTTACTAGCGGACTATTTTTTTGTTCAGATATTGCAATAAAGTGTTTCTCTACTTCTCTATTGGCTTTTTTTATTTTATCCATGAAGTAAAGAAACTGGGCAAGGGTTTCAGGGGTATTTCCCGATTTAGTTACGACGATAAAAAGTGTTTCCGATAAAGCAATTGAATGCTCTAATTCTTCAATAAGAGTGGGATCTATATTATCGATTACTATCAGTTGAGGAAATTTCTGACTGTGAGCGCTCCCATTAAAAAGGGGAGTGAGGCTTTGGTTTAAACATATAGTTCCAAGCGCAGATCCCCCAATACCAAGTACGACGATATTTTTATAATGCCCCTGCCTTTTTTGGGCTTCGTTCATAATTTTTTTCACCGTTTCTTTTTCATCGATAACCGAATAAAACCCAAGGTTTTGATGTTGTATATTGTCGAGATAGGACATTATTTTTTCATCCTCATTCAAAAAATCATTCCCATACGTTGCTTCCAGATTTTTAAGTAATAATGTGAGCACAATAAAAATTTATTGATTATTTTTAACCTTTTCCCAATCAGCAAGGAATGCTTTTAGTCCTTTATCCGTGAGTGGATGCCTGATAAGTTTGTCCATTACTTCCGGTGGCATGGTGGCAATGTCGGCTCCAAGTTTTGCCGATTCAATAACATGGCGGGGGTGTCGAATGCTTGCTACCAAGACTTTGGCTTTGAAATCATACGAAGCAAACATATGAATAATTTCTGCTATTAATGCCAATCCATCTTCCGATATGTCATCGAGGCGGCCAATGAAAGGGCTGATGAGAGTAGCACCTGCTTTGGCGGCAAGCAGAGCTTGGCCAGCTGAAAAAACGAGAGTGACATTCACCGGGATACCTTCATGACTCAGAATTTTACAAGCTTGAAGACCGGCTTCCGTCATTGGGACTTTCACATAGATATTTTTTCCCCACGAAGCGTATATTCGTCCTTGTTTTACCATTCCATTTACATCAGTGGCTATAACTTCAGAGCTAATAGGACCCTTTATTACTTTAGCGATCTCTTTGATTCTTTTTTCAAGTGAGACCCCTTCCTTCGCGATCAAGGTTGGATTTGTGGTAATTCCGTCGACAGTTCCCCAGTCCGCATATTTTTTGATGGCATCTAAATTTGCTGTGTCGAGAAATAGTTCCATGAGGGGAAAAGATTATAGTATAAATTTTTTTTAGGAATTATTGCTTACTTTTATGGAGAATATTTATTATTCTTCTTCGTGAAGTTTTACTTGATTGTACTAAACCTTTGTATGCACCGCAATTTAATAAAAATTAGTTTTGTTGCTTTCATCGCCTTGTTTTTTTGTTTTTTAGCCGTTTTTTTCTTTGTGAAACCAGCGTTAAAAAATAATTTTCCCTCTGAGGCAAAACGTATGAATATCGAACCACTCATAAGTGATCACGATCAAGATAAGGATGGTCTCGATGACTTTTCGGATATCGTGGCTTCGGCACGTTCACAGATCGGTGTTGTTACTCAGTATGATACCAACTATTATGCTGAAGCTTTTCCTCCTCCTGAAAAAGGTGCCTGTGCCGATGTCATTTGGAGGGCCCTTAAAGGGGCTGGCTATGATTTTAAGACTCGTATTGATGAAGATATGGAAAAATTTCCTGAAAAGTATAAAACTGAACCTCTTCCTGATAGGAATATTAATTTCCGTCGTGTTGAGAATATAAGAGTTTTTTTGTCGAAACATGCGTTGTCACTTCCAACGGAAATTATTCCTGATGATAAAGCGAGTGTTAGCCAGTGGCAGGGGGGAGATATTGTAACTTTTGCTCAAATTCCTGGTGGACTTTGGCATGTTGCTATTGTTTCAGATAAACGTCGGGAGGATGGCGTTCCGTTTTTAATACATAATTACGGAATGGGCGTGAAAGAAACCGACTATCTTCTTACCTGGCCGACGAGAATTACTGGGCATTTCCGTTTTGACGGTAGTCGTTTGGCTCTTTAATTTACTATTATCATATCTTCCCTGGTCATTCCGATTCCTATGTATCTAATGGGGGATTGGAGAAGTTCTTCAATTCTTTTGATGTAATTTTGAGCGTTGGTGGGAAGATCGGCTAGTTTTTTCGCTCCAGATGTTTTTTGTTTCCAACCTGGCAGCTCTTCATACTCCACTTCTACCTGGCTCAGAATGTTGAGTGAAGCTGGCATGCTTTCCAATTTCTTTCCGTTGTATTTATAGCCTGTTGCAATTTTTATAGTTTCAAAATCATCAAGAACATCCAGTTTCGTAATGTTTATTTCAGTGAATCCATTTACCATTACGGAGTAGCGTGAGGCTACCGCATCAAACCATCCGCATCGGCGGGGTCGTCCCGTAGTGGATCCGAATTCTCCTCCGATTGTACGCATCTTTTCTCCAAGGTTTTCCGTCAATTCTGTTGGAAACGGGCCGCTTCCTACCCTGGTACAATAAGCTTTCATAACACCAATGGTTGATCCAATGCTGTTAGCGGGAATTCCAAGGCCGGTGAGGAGTCCTCCGATACTTGGATTTGAAGAGGTGACAAAAGGATATGTTCCATGATCAATATCGAGCAAATTAG
>CAYSYL010000058.1:0-8296 GCA_964435355.1 uncultured Candidatus Peribacteria bacterium
AAACAGAGCACTCCCACGAGTGTCGGGAAAAAATGAGCCCACCATTTGTGACAAGCCATATTAGCCTGTTTTATGAGCTGTACTATTATTTCAGATGGGAGGGGAGTTAACATGGGATGAATGGCAATGTTATCCGTTTATTATACCATGGATCTCCAATTCATTAAAGTCATATGTTTGTAAGAACTCACTAATGCTCAGGAATACTCTCATACAGGAAGGGCCTCCTTGGCGCGAACGCTCCGCTTTTTGCTTCGCCGAACATGTTCGGCTCCGCGAATGTCTCGGCATACATGATGCCTCGACGGGCTGCGCTCGCAATGTCGCCCCAAGGAGGCCCTTCCTGTATGAGATGGCATCCTATTAGTGAGTTCTTATACAGAACCTCTATGGGTTTCTTTAAAGAGATATTCGAGGGTTACCCAAAAAAGTGCTCTTCATAGTTTCACAATGGGGATCCACCCTTTTAAAGAGGACATCCACACTTTTAAAAGGCTCATATATGAATGGTAAAAGCCGGTTCATAGTTTTGACCTGACGGTTCACGCCTTTGAAAGGCCAATTCTAACTTTTGAGAGCTTTATTAATGAATGGATCTCGTTTGAAATTGCTTTCACATCAGGGCTTTGCTATCCTTAGCGGCGGCAGAAATGGGGCTTTAGCTCAGCTGGCTAGAGCGCGCCCATGGCATGGGCGAGGTCAGGGGTTCAAATCCCCTAAGCTCCACCAGGGTATCCAAAGTTGAACCGACGACTTTATGGAGATGTATGATGATAAACAACATATAGAAGACACTTTTAATCAAAATAATTTTTCTGAGTATTTGTTGCAGGCGCAGTGGTCAGAATTTGTCGAGTTAAAGAAAGCAATAAGTTCATTGTATAAACAAAAGAAATCTCCCTTATCTGTTTTGGATATCGGCATTGGAAATGCAAGAATATTAAAGCACCTAGTTGGTATTTATGAGCTTTGGAGTGTTATTAAGCACTATGATGGAATTGATGTTGCTCAAAATTGCATAGATATTTCTAATAAGGTTATTGATGATTTAAAAATTTCAGAGAAAGCTCAGGCTCTCTTGCTTGATGCTGTGGATCTTAATCAATTAGCTAAAAAATACGATTTAATAATTTCTACCTGGTTCACTGCAGGGAATTTTTATCCATTTAATTTCAGCTTTAATCCATTTGTTCCCGGAAGTGATATGTTCACGAATGATAAATTTACAATGATTTTCAAACAGGCTTATGAAATGTTGAATGAAGGAGGTCGGATTATTATTGGATCAATGTACATAGATAATGACGCTACAAGGAAGAAGCAAGAAGACTCATATAGAAAGTTTGGATGGAAAGTTATTACTGACGAGAAGGATTGTTTTACGGCTTCTGATAAGGGTTGGTGGTCTCAAAGGTTTACTCCCCAAAGAGTTTATGAGTATTTAAATTTTATTCCAAAAGAAAAAATTTCGTTTATTCCCCTTGATACCTATGATTATGCTATGATGGTGATTATAAATAAATGATTAATACCATTGATCTAATCGATGTGTTATTTCAATTTAATGACCGTCTCATTAACAATTAAGAGCAACCAATTTTATTTTTTCCTCTTAAGATTTTATCAAAGTGGTTTAATCACTGATTTTTTTTGAATGGTGTTGAATTTTGCGATATTTTTTTTGTCGACACTTCTGACTCCCATTTCTGAAGAAGGTGATTCTTTTGATTTTGTCATAGTCTATGTGTTAAAAACTAAGTTTTTTTCAGTGCAGTCCCCCAGGCTTTTACTTCATCTTTTTCAAGTTGTCTTCTGATCGGCAGACCTTCTGATTGTAATTTTTTTTCGAGGTCTGCCCGGAATGCGTCTATCTCTTCGGCCACTTCTTTAGGGGCTATTCTGCCGGCCAGTTGTTCGGCTATTAAAGGCCTGATTGAGCCTTTGATCCGGACTGTGAAGGTGGCTTTTTTTGCTACTATAGCGGGTTTTAATTCAAGCACATCTTCCACTCTTCGCCAGCCGATGCTTTTTAGTGCTCCATAGTAGGTAGTGCCAAAAGGGGAGTAGGTTTGGTTGAGACTTTTGAAAGTTTTGAGAGGAGTTTTAAGCATCTCGCGCCTTATTTCTCCTTTTTGAATGAATGGATTAACACCGTCTTTTATCTGTCGGAACCTTGCCGCTTCTTCGGTTGCTATTGGTACCAGGTGGATTCCGACTCCTTTCAATGCCTCTTTTATGGACTTTCTGGACTCTGGCCCAAGTCGGCTTATGTTTCCAATGTCTAATTTATGGCCACGATAACTATCATGGTGACGCTCATCGATAATAGGGACGAGTTCGAGGAGATCAAGGAGGAGTTCATATTTCTCGTATCCGGCATTTGTGTTTCCCATGTTGATGGCTTGCATGACTTGCCTGTTGCCTTTCATCGTATCGTCGATAAACAGTAAAAGCGCTTCCCGTGTGAAAGGCGCTTCTTTTGTTTCCGGGTCTTTTTCTTTTGTTCGCAGACCATGTTTGCTCTCAACCGTTACGATTACTCTTCCGACCGCTTCATTTATGAGTTTTTTTGTTTCTTCCGGCGCTTTGCCTTTTTCAGCAGCTTCCAGTTTTTTATAAAGTTTATTGAAGTGAAGAAAGGTTTCAGCTGCAGAAGTCCGTTCTTCTAAAACCTGGGAATGTCCGATGGGACGTTTTCTTGCTTCAGGGTCGATGGTGATAAGTTGTAATCTGGCTAAAACATCTTCTACCCCATTTCTTATCTCAGTGATGATGCGGAGACGTTGTTCTCGATCGGGAAGTGCCGCCACCTTTTTTTCGAGAGTTTTTAAACCATTTCGACTAGCTTCAAGGTGTCCATTTCCCATTTTTGAAGAAAAAGGTATGCTTATAATGAAAGTTTTTGCCTAGGCCTCAAATTCAGGAGGTATGTTTTTCATGGCTTCCTCCTCGCTGATGAGATCGGCTTCAAGCATTTCCGTGACGGATTTTTTCATGGTTTGCATGCCTTCGCGGAATCCGGTTTCAATGGCTGAATTGACCTGATGGGTTTTGCTTTTGCGGATCATATTCGCAATGGCATTATTGTTGATCATTATTTCGAGTGCCGCTATTCGCCCTTTTCCATCTTTTGTTTTGAGCAGATTTTGCCATACGATAGCCCGTAAACTTTCAGAAAGTTGTGACCGAATCTGATTTTGTTGTTCAAAAGGGAAAGCGTCGATGATACGATCGATCGATTTGGCTGCTCCGCTGGTATGAAGGGTGGCAAATACGAGGTGTCCCGTTTCTGCTGCCGTTATGGCCAACGAGATGGTTTCGAGATCTCTCATTTCACCGACCAATATGACATCCGGATCTTCACGTAGAGCTGAGCGGAGCGCTCTTTGAAAGCTTATAGTGTGCGTTTTGACCTCACGCTGTTCAATAATGGATTTCTTATTTTCGTGGACGAATTCGATCGGGTCTTCAACGGTAATGATATGTTGAGCCTCATTCGCGTTGATTTCATTTAACATGGCGGCCTGAGTCGTCGATTTTCCCGAGCCGGTGGGACCTGTTACGACGACGAGTCCATTATTATATTTGGTTATCTGCTTCAATGTTTCAGGAAGCCCGAGTTCGTCAATGCTGTAGACAACTTCCGGGATAAGACGAAATGCTCCGGCGATTCCTTTTCGCTGGACGAAAATGTTGACTCTGAAACGGCAAATACTGGGTAAATCCAGTGAGAAGTCGATGTCGAGGTTTTTTGCGAAATAGCTCTTCTGCTCTTCCGTCATTACTTCCAGCAGGTAATCTTCTGCCGCCTTTTTGGTAAGTGGAGAATGTTCTTCGATAGTTACCAAATCTCCATTAATTCGGAGAATCGGTTTGGATCCAGTGGTGATGTAGATGTCCGACGCTTTATATTGAAGCGCGGTTCGAAAAATTTTGTCGAGCAGCATGGGAATGTTTTATTTTTGTATTATTTTTTTGAGTATTTTCTTTTTATAGATCTAAATCTTCCATTAAGGCTTCCGTTCCGTCTGTTTTGGGAAGGACATTTTCAATGGCTCCCCATTCGCTTTCTTCCAGTTCCGGTACTATAAGGGTGACTCTATCTCCTACTTCAGCCCTGAAATAAGTGACGGAGGCGAGTAAGACTTTATAGGCTTTGCTATTCGCAATGACCCGATATTGGCCTTCATCGAAGGTGAGGGTTCCGATAATTCGTTTTCGTTCGATAGGCCCGATTTGCTTATAAACAAAAGAGCCATCTTCGAGAATGGTGAGTTTAAGAATGTCACCGGGAATTAGTTTGGATTTGCTCGCATAATTTGCTGGTACTGAGTAAACCTTTTTGTCCGGGCCGGTCATGTTTTGACCATCAAAGACCCCTTCGATTATTTTCTTCTCTCCACTTGAATCTATGCTTCCTACTTTTGCTGCCGTGGCAGCATATTGGTTTTTACCGGTTTGCGAGGTTAGTTCCGATAAGATTTGTTTTGCGGATCGTAAGCTTGCTTCAGCACTTTCCAGCATTTCCTTCAATAGAGCGATTTTAGAGGCGGTCGACATTTGTTTTCGTTTAAGAATTAGTTTTTATTTTTGCTAAGTCTTCCCATTATATCATAAGGCTTAGCTCTTTAAAACCTTTTTCGTTACGACTTTTTCTTTAGAGGTTTTTTTTGTTAAAAATGCTTTGAATGACGGCTCTTCGGGTTATACCAACATTGGAGAATATCCTGAAGGTAAATACGAATGTAGCCGCGAGATACAGTTCCAAGCCAAGTTTGTCTCCGAGTAAGGTTATGGCTATCGAAAGGACTATATTGAAGACCAGGCCGGTAATAAAAATGAGTGCGTTGAACTGGTCTTTCGTGACTTCCGCTCGAATGGCCCCAAAGAGAGCGTCCAGGATACCCATAATAATAACCGCTGTATACTTCGTTAATTCAATAGGAATCGGATAGTTAATCGCGAGTCCCATGATAATTCCGATGATGATGCCAATAAGAGCCCAAATCATGGTGATTTTGGTAGGAAAATGACTTTTTCATTATTAGCTCCTGAGATTCGTAAGTCAATATAAACCAAGGGTTGTTGATAGATGTCTAGCTTTGGAAGGGCTATTTTAAGTTTTTCGATTTGTCTTCCGATGTTTTTTTGTAAATCGATCATGACATAGAAGAATTTTTCCGTGTAAAGATGAATTTCCCGTTCTTTTGGCAGCAGGACGGCGTTAAATATTTTCATTCCAAATTTTTCTTCAAACAGTTTTATGGCGGTTATAACCGTATTTAAGGTTTCCGTTGAATCTTTTTGGTTATCCAGTAAGAAAGTTCTTGTTTTCAGAAAGCTCTCGGTCTTTATTTTTATGTAAGGGAGATAAGGTTTTTCGTTATTTTCTTCGGTTAAAAATCCCCGGCTATCAACGAGGAATTTTTTTTGAATTCCATTGACGACGTTGATAATATTGGCAGCTACGGGAAATTTTTTAAAGTTTACCGTCAGCTTTTGAGGGTATATTTTCTTTATTTCCACACTTTCTATTTCCGGGTGATTTTTTAAAATCTCTTTTTCAATAATATCTCCATTGAGAAAGATAAGATTTTTATCGAGTGTTTTTTGCAATATTTTTGTTATCTGCCCATGTTCCGCTACGGGGTTTTTATCTTCTTCTATCGTGTAGTTTTCAATGGCGAAATAATTGGAGAAAAGTATGGCATATACCGCAAAACAGAGGATTCCGATGGCAAGAATAATCGCCAGGATTCTTTTCCCCTTTGATGCCGCACTTGAAGGTTTTGGCCTGTCAAAACGAGGGAGAGTTTTTTTTGTTTTTCTTATTTTATCCGGAAGAACCAATCCTTTCCGGTAGGGAGAGCGGAGTTCACTGATAATGCTTTTTCTTTCTGTTTTTTGATCAAGTACCCCTTTTTTTGCATTTCGACTTTGAAAGAAAGAGATAACACTAAATTTTTTTGAGTGTCTTTTTTTCATGCTCTAAAAATAGAGCATCGAGATAAGGGTGACAAGCAAAAGTCCGCCAAAAACTGGGGCGATATATTTTATTAATTTTCTATTTCCAAAAAAATAAACAAGGCCAACTTTTTGAGCCATATTGAGAAAGGTTACCATTACGACAATATTTCGTGCTTCTTCGTAACTCATAAGTTTTCCTGCTGTTGCTGAAGCGCTTATGACAATGGGGTCATCTATGGCAAAAAATGCCATGAGTCCTGAGACGATATAGTACCATTCGATGGTGCTGTACGATAAAAGCAACTTGGCTAACAAAAGCGTTCCCGTAATGTAGCCTCCAAGTTTTATCGCTTCTTTTAATTTGAAGGGAGTTTCCAATGTTTTTGAGCTGTCGATTTCCTCTTTTTCTGATGTAAAGCGGAAGTAAAGGCCGGCCATGAGGAGGTATATAAACATGGCTCCAAGAGGTCCTATCGCTTGTAAAAAGAGTTGTTCATTGAGTGCCCGTATTTCAATGAAAGTTCTCAGGAAACTTATGGCGCACGCCAAAATAATTCCTGCAACAAACGGAATGTGTGTTTTTGGCAGATCTTTGCTCTTTTGTGCCAGAGTTAGTGAAGTGGCGGTGCTCGAATACAGTCCTCCCAAAAGTCCGGCAAAAGGTATTCCTTTTTTCTTTCCAAAAATCTTTACGAGAATGTATCCCATAAAGCTTATTCCTGAAACTAAAACCACAAGAAACCATATTTTGTACGGATTAAGAACTTGTATGGCGGTAAATTCTTTGGGAATTTCCGTTTGTGGGAAGAAGTTTTGAAAAAGTGGTATATCAAAATCCTGATTGGGTAAAAAAGGTAATATAATGAAAGCTATGACGGCAAATTTTATGCTATCAAAAAGTTCTTCACTGCTCACATGATGTATTATGCGATGAAGCGGCTTTCTTATTGATAAAACAAGTGTGGTTATTATGGCAAGTATAATGGCTAATTGATCATATCCTGCCATACACATGGCTCCATAGAGGAATACGAGAATAGTTGAAATTTCTGTCGTTATTCCAATTCGCTTATACTGAATCATTAGATAAACGTATGAACTTATTGTCAAAATAAGGATGGCTCCCAGACAAAGTATAAAAAATATCGGATTATAATGTTGTCCGATAAAAGCCGATACAGCCCCGAAAAGACTAATAAGAATATCTGTGCGGATACCAACGGCGCTCAGGCTGTTTTTCTTTTGTTTATTTTTTTCTCTTTCCAACCCAATAAGTCCTCCAATAATAATACTTATACCGAGAGAGATGAGGTGGTCGAATCCCATGCGTCATTGAGAAATAATATCTTCTCATTATAGCATGTAAAACGAAACCCGATAAAGGCTTTTAAGCTTTAGAAAAAGAAATCATCTTTACGCCGCTGCCTTCACCGAATCTTCGAAAGCTTTTAAAAGTACGGCTTTGCGAACTCGAGCTTTGGCTTTATTCCGACGTTTGAACATTTTGCTTTTTGGGCGGAGGGCATTCATTGTGCTGAGGCCGTGTTGATGATTGATGTGTTTATTAGACATAGGTTTGAGTAAAGCGTACCTATTTAACCGGACTAGGCCTTTGAAGTCAAGCTATCGCACGGCTGTTTTCCTTAAAATCTTACTATTTTATTCTTCCCTGAATGGTAGCGACGAGTTTTTTATCAATGAGTGCGGGTTCTGTTAGCTTTTCTGCGGATAAAATTTTATCCAGTTCTTCTGCGGTCATTACTTTTTTTGAAAGTACTACTTCACGAAGCGTTTTTTTCTCCTGAACAGCTTTTTTTACGAGGTCAGCTGTCATTTTATACCCGAGATAGGGAGATAAACCAGTTGCTAAGCACAGGCTTTTATTCAGCAATTCATCGCATCTTTTCTTGTCGATGGTTATGCCATCAATGCAAAATTTTCGCAGCATGTCGCACGTGTTTTCTAAAAGTTCCATCGACCAGAGTAAATTATGCATGATGACTGGGGTCATGACGTTTAACTCCAGTTGTCCCATTTGTGCCGCTATATTAATAACCTGATCATTTCCCGTAATTTGGCATCCGACCATCGTGACGCATTCAGGTACGGAAGGGTTTATTTTCCCCGGCATGATGGAAGATCCTGGCTCTACTTCCGGTATTGATATTTCGTTTATGCCGCCATAGGGTCCGGAAACGAGCAGTTTTACATCATTGGCAATTCGAATGAGGTCATTTCCGAAGGTACGAAGACAGTTTGATGCTATGACGAAAGCATTAATTCCAAGGGTTAATTCCATGGGATATCGCGTAGGCATCAACAAAAATCC
>CAYSYL010000059.1:0-2808 GCA_964435355.1 uncultured Candidatus Peribacteria bacterium
GCTGAGAGAACAACTTTTAAAGCTTGGATGCGGGTCATAAGGCGTTGTGGTCTAAAAGGAGTCTCCTTTTCATCCAAAAAACCCCAGGTAATGCCAAGAATGGTGGCGGTATTAATGGCATCGACATTTGGATGGGCCCGTGTAACATCCGGATAAAGTCGCAGAGGATTAAAGTTCATGCCGCTATAGTGCGACATGGCTCCAAAAACCATAAAGCATTCCTCTTTATGTTGAAGGCATTCTTCAATGAACTTCTTTTTAGTTTCTGAAAGTTGAAACTCGTCCACGACTTTTTGAATGGCAAGTCCGCGATTAATATTTTGAGGGGCAATTTCCACCTTATGAGAAGCGAAAGCAGTAGTACTTACAAGAGAGTAAGTGATGAGACCGGCGAGCAGTTTTTTGGAAATGTCTATCATGTGGACAAAATTGGTAAACCCTAAGAGGTAGCCTTTCTTAGCTTCAGATATACGACACGTATACCAGGAGAAAAGTAGCCAAGTGGACAATCACATATACCTTTTTTGACAGAAAAAATCAATGTCATGTCCATATGGACAAGTGATAAGAATGGAACGAAAACGGCTGATAGAAATACCTAACGAGATATTGAACTGGACACGGGGCGACATTTTGGCATAAAATCGAGTTGACATTGTCTAGTAGACGTCAATTATATGTCTATTCAGTGTCGATAGACATTAAAATATTTTAAAATGGAATATGAAATCGATAGAAAAGCAGCAAGTAGATTATTAAAAGTATCTATACGGACAGTAGACAGATATATTGTGAATGCAAAAATCTCTCATGAGAAGAGGGATGGTAGAATATGGCTAAATAAAAAGGAAATATTGAATTTAAAGAAAAAAAAGAATGTCGACATAAATCAAAGTCGTTATGTTTCAATGTCTACTGACAAAAATGACTATGAGGGGGTAGACACTTTAGTAGACAATCGAAATATTGGTGCTGAAGGACCATATGAAAGGAATAAGAAGGATTTTGGAGAAGGAACTCCTCTCATCAATAATTTTAATGAAAAAAAACAGGGGGATGGTATTTATCAAAAACTTTACGAAGAATTAAAAGAAGAGCTTCAAAAAAAACAGGATCGTCTGGAAGGAGCAAATTATCGGGTAGGTCAATTAGAGGGGCAATTAAAAGAGTCGGTTCCACTTCTCGAACACCGGAAGATTATCGAACAGGAAGCGCAGCTTCAGGAAGAGTTGAAAATGGAAGCCGAAGCGGCAAAAGAGGAGGCTCGTCGAATCCAAAAAAAAATAGGAGATGAAAAACTGGCAAAGAATATATACCTCGTGATTCTTTTTATTATTCTTTTCCTCCAACCCCTCTGGCTCTTTTTATCCCTTCGTTAAAGAGCTTTTTCCATGGAAAGGATATCTTTCTGGTCAATGGTGAAGATAAAGTTTTTAACGGACTCCCGAAGACGCTCCAAGATGCCCTGAGGTTGGCGTAAAGCATTCTCAAGGGTTTTTTTGTCTCCTATGGCTTCAAATAAATAGGGGGGCTTAATAATGGCGCCATTTAAAAGGACTTGGCCATTAGGAATGGTGTCGAACCCTGATGTTCCGTCCGTCAGACGTATTTTATTGACGCTCACAGCTTCAGCCCCCGCAGAATAAAGTTCATTTACCATATCTACAAGCCATATCATGGGAATTTCATTCCGTATTTCAAGCCGTATGCCTGGCCCCGAAACGGCGATTTCTCCATTGATCATTTTAAACTTTTCGATTTCCTCTTGGACGCTTTTAACCGCCAGCTCTTGATTCTCACTTTCATTCAACTGCGATTCCAAATCCTGTATCTCTTTTTCAAGATTTTCATTGGTAGTTTTAAGAATCTGAAGTTCACGGAAAACATTGGCTCTGGCATCCCGTCCAATACGGTCACTTACTCCGGTAAAAGATCGAGATTGCGCTACAATGAGCCCTCCCAAAAAAACAGCCGTGAGAAGTATGGAAAGTTCCCGAAAGGAGGGGGGATGAATTTTCGTTATCTTTTTCATGGGGAAGTGATTGAGGAAGAGCTTTTAAGGTAGCTGAAAACCAAATTCCCGTTATAAACGGGAGCAAAAACATTGGCCATGGTTTTAAATGAAAAGCCAATTTTTGAATCTTGAGCACGTTGACGTAAATCCGGGAGTGCTTTTGGATCTTTGAGTCGTGAAATAATAAGATCAGGATCCCCGACAGCGGTAATGGAAAAAGGAGGGAGAGTGTGGAAATTATTAACAAGAATGGTATTACCTACCGAACTTATAGGAGTAGAAGCGATGATTCGTTGATCATTGATGGCAATAGCGTCGGCCCGAGTGCTGCGTAAAAGATTAACAATGTCACGAAGATCTGCTGCGTGAATAAGGGATTGATCGATAGTTTCGGGATTATCTCTGTTAGCAAAAGGCCCATCGGTAAGAATAATTTCCACTCCTGGACCCTGGGCCATTTCGAGTCCTACGGAGGACTTCAGTTTTTTCAAGGTGTCGAGATTTCCGCTGGCAGTAATACTTTTTAAATTTTCCTGATTTTGCTGGATCGCTTGTCGAAGAGTCAAAATTTTGCTTTTCAAAAAAGCTTGGTCGTCACTAAAGCTTTTCAGGAGGGCTTTCTGAAGTGTAAGCTGATCATAAAGATAAGAACTTTCCGGAACAGAACTCTGAAATTGGGCGGTCATGAGAATTCCAATGAAAACGCCCGTAGTGACAAAGGCAACTTTCGTTTTAACACTGAGCATAAAAACTGAAACAAAACTATTTATATGAAAACACAACCTTCAGAAAAA
>CAYSYL010000059.1:2818-8058 GCA_964435355.1 uncultured Candidatus Peribacteria bacterium
GGACGAGAGTTGTTGGCAATCGCACTTTTTATTGCCCTTTTGATAGTAACGTTCCCCAATGATCAAAAGATAATTGTAATGATTGGACAACTCCGCAAAGAACCAGTTGATATGATAATGCTATGGATTACCAATCGGGGGCTTATTGCCGGAATGGGAGTCTTGGGCACCTATCTTCTTCTCAAAAAAAAATACACGGAATTTTTTTTAATAACGCTTTCCATAACTTTTGGGATGGAAGTGACCTATCTGTTAAAAAAAGTTTTCCAAGCACCACGTCCCAATGAACTGAACGTGAATACCTACATCCCATTAGCGGTAGTCAGCGGATATGCCTTCCCGAGTCTTCATGCCACCTTTTGTTTTGCTACCATCCCTTATCTCTCCAGAATTTTCCATAAAAAATGGCTGATATTTCTTATTAGCATCCTTTTAGTTACCATAGTTTTTAGTCGTATTTATTTGGGAGTTCACTTTTTAAGTGATCTGATAGGAGGAGGGGTTATTGGCTACCTTTCAGCAAAAACTTTTATTTATCTCCAGGAAAAATATGGTTTCCTCCCCTGGATGGTAAAGCACTTGCGGACTCAGCTGGAGCTTAGGAGAAAGCTGGCTCATGCTTTAACTGGAGCAGTCATTCTTATACTCCTTAGATTCAACATCATAAATGCCTTAATTCTTTCAATAATTTTGGTTATGGGAGGAGTTCTTTCCCTTATCATCCGAAAATATCCTCTCCCGATTATTTACCAACTTCTTTGTTTTTTTGAACGGCCGAAAGATATAAAAACATTTCCAGGACGTGGTTCTTTTTTTCTTGTATTGGGCTCCTTTTTAGCCGTAATTTTATATGCTAAAAATGTAGCTTTGGCAGCCATAGCCATCATGACGGTCGGAGACGCTTTAACGACTATCATCGGAATGTACTTTGGAAAAACCAAAAATCCGCTTAATCACAATAAACATTTCGAAGGCACAGTGGTAGCCATTATCTTTTCCACCCTTGCGGCCATGTTCTTCGTAGATTTTTCTCATGCCTTTATTGGTGCTACGATCGGCATGTTGGTAGAATTTTTCATGCTTCGATACTTCAGTCGTTACCTAGATGATAATCTGCTTATCCCGTTAGTGGCAGGATTTGCGATGATGTTGCTTTAAAAATTGGAAAAATCTAGGCATTGCGGGTAAGCTCTCGAAAGCTTATTCAATCCATATCGCAGGGAAGTAATATACGAAGTGCCGGAAACACTCGGCAGCTCACCAGCTGACATCGGATATTTTTTGGATATGTTGAAAGCTGTGTCAGCAGACTCCATACATGCTTTCCGGATTTTTTCCGCTTTTTCGCTGAGAACGGTGATATCATCACATGTCCAAAGAGTATTTCCCGCCTCTGTATGATGCATACAAAAAGTGATATAAGAACTCGAATCTT
Source organism: uncultured Candidatus Peribacteria bacterium (assembly GCA_964435355.1). Classification (GTDB taxonomy): domain Bacteria; phylum Patescibacteriota; class Gracilibacteria; order UBA1369; family UBA1369; genus CAYSYL01. Next base: position 4,254 of record CAYSYL010000059.1, read on the forward strand.
CAGAGCATTCTTTTATAATCTGAGCATATATTTCATTATGGCCATCAACACATTTGGAAAACCTCTCATTAAAAACTCGTATGAGGGCAGAGGGAGCCGTTGTATCCTTTTCTTCGACACTCTCGTCCATTTGAGGAACCTCTTCAATAGAAACAGTAGGTATTTCGGGTTGAAGAGGTGGTGGAGAGCTACATCCTTCAGATAACAATGAGGCGGCTACTAATCCCATCCCAATTCGACTATTCATAAAAAAATTTTAAAAAATAAATTTTTCCTTGAGCAAATTAAGGGAAAAAATATGCTCAATAAAGCCAAAATAATAATTTTATGCCGTCGAAAACCGTCATCATGATTTTCAAGTCTTTCTCAAAAAAACATGTCAGGCGAAAATAGTAATTTTTTAGAGACAAATTAGCGAAGCCCGGCGCTCCCTTCGGGAACTCCGGCTTCGACTCACAATCGACGCACGGCCCGACCTCGGTACTCATGCACGGCGGCTGGAGGTCGACCGGCATCGGCCGGGCGTTGCCGCGGGGCGGGTCGACCACGAACTCGGTCGCGGGGGCTTGGCTATTCGAGAACGGATCAGCCGGTCCCGCGGGGCTGACCGAAGTCGGGACCGTCGACGAGCAGGCGGCCAGGGCGATGCCGGCCGAGATGAGGCCCAAACCGTACAGATAATCGATCATGCTGCGCATGGGAATCTCCTGAAATGAGAAACGGGTTTGAACACCGTCAGACTCCGCTTTCGCGCCCTTGCGGACACTCAGCTAAAGCCTTGACTTTTCGATCTTAAACATATTTTTCAATATGTCAATAAAAGCTCTGACATCTTCACCTTCAAAAAAAGTATTTTCCTAAAGAAATGAATGGTATTATCAAAATGCCAACAAATTATAAACACACTCATGGATACCATCGCTGTACTGGATTTTGGAGGACAATACGCCCATCTTATTGCCAATCGGATTCGCCGCCTCAAGGCGTATAGCGAAATTCTGGATGGTGAAACCCCGGCGGAAAAACTTAAATCATATAAAGGAATAATTTTTTCCGGAGGCCCTCAAAGTGTCTATGAAAAAGGTTCCGTCACCTGTGATCCTGAAATCCTGAAACTGGGACTCCCCATTTTGGGAATCTGTTATGGCCATCAACTCCTCGCTTACATTCAAGGAGCCAAAGTAGAACCGGCGGATTTTCGTGAATTCGGCCTGGCCAAAATGAAGGTCCTTAAAAATGAGGGTATTTTTAAAGATTTAAACTCAGAAGAAACCGTGTGGATGAGCCATGGCGACTCCGTCAAACAACTGCCTCCGGGATACGAGGTGATTGGCGAAAGTCCGGGCGAAAATGCTGCAATTGCGGATTTCAAAAGAAATTTTTACGGCGTTCAGTTCCATGTTGAAGTGGCGCATACCCTCTCCGGCATGAAAATGCTGCAAAACTTTTTAGATATTTGTGGGGTAAAACCGGAATGGAAATTGGAAAATTTTATTGAAAGGGAAATGAATGAGGTGAAGAAAAAAGTAGGAGATAAAAAAGTTTTTATGATGATGAGCGGCGGCGTAGATTCAAGCGTGGCCTTTGCACTATTAAGCAAAGCCCTGGGCCCTGATCGGGTGAAAGGGCTGTTGGTAGATACCGGTTTCATGCGTTATGAGGAAGCAAAAAATGTGATGAATGATTTAAAAATGGCCGGCCTCCAAAATGTTGAGGTAAAAGATGCTTCAGCAGAATATTTTCAGGCGTTAAAAAATATTTATAAACCAGAAGAAAAACGAAAAATAATCGGGGATCTTTTCTTGGAAATACAATCACAGGTAGCCAAAAAAATGGGGCTGAACCCCGATGAATGGCTGCTCGGACAAGGAACTATTTATCCTGACACCATTGAAAGTGGCGGAACCAGGCATGCGGCGAAAATAAAAACTCATCATAATCGCGTTCCTCAAATTGAAGAGCTTATCAAGCAGGGAAAAATCATTGAACCTCTCGCACAGCTTTACAAAGATGAAGTGCGGGAGGTAGGACAAAAGCTTGGGCTTCCGGAAAGCTTGGTATGGAGGCACCCATTTCCCGGTCCCGGTCTCGCCGTTCGTTGTTTATGCCTCGAAGGAGAGAATTATCCTGAAAATTACGCCGAAGTGGAAGAAAAAATAAATAACGAGTTATCAAATGATAAGTTGAAAGGCAAAATTTTGCCTATCCAAAGTGTAGGGGTACAAGGAGATTTTCGAACGTACCGTCATCCTTTAGCCATAATGGGAGCAAATTACCATGAAAATCCTGGCGATTTGGCTACCCGCTTGATTAACCAGCATAGAGAAATAAATAGAGTTATTTGGCTGGTTGATCCGACAAATATCGAAGAAATTTTTACAAAGAAAACGGACATGACTCCAGAAAGAATAAAGCTGCTTCAGAAAGCCGATATGGTGGTAAATGAGTTTCTCATTCAAAACGGTCTCATGCGGGAAATATGGCAATTCCCTACTGTTCTTATCCCCATCAGCATTAATAAGAGAGAAGGTGAATCCATAGTCTTAAGACCCGTTCAGTCAGAAGAAGCGATGACGGCCAATTTTTATATGATGAAAAAAGCTCTTCTACAAAAACTGGCACAAAAACTTCGTGAAATCCCTGGAGTAACGGCCGTATTCTATGACATTACCCATAAACCGCCTGGCACGATAGAATGGGAGTAAACCACCTATCGTTGAACGATGGTGATAGTCTTTGGATTCGGTTCAACAATATTCCCGAACAGATCGGTAATATTTTTCATGGAAAGGCGATAATGCTCTTCAGGTTGATACGAAATCCCAGATACATAAAACGTTAATTTCTTCCCGTCCTTAACAATCTTTTGAATAATCGGTGTATCCGTGGTCACCGGATTTTTCTTATTAATATCCGTCAGAGTGTAATTGGCAATAGTAGTAGCCGGACCCTCTTCAACATCTTCATTGAAAACAATACTTATCGCTTCCCGCCCCTCAAAATTTTGAAAAATGACATACGGCGGAAAAAGATTTTTTTCAAGATGAACGGAAAGTTGAAGATCCTGATCAGGGTATCCATGGTATACCGCGAAGTTTTCTCTCGGCATGAAAGTCTCACTGGAAGCTAAAAAACCTTGGGGCATATCATAGGTAATATCATAGTGATCATGAGTCCCCGACTGTTTTGCCACATAAAGAGCCAAATAATCCTCTCGACTATTCAGCTGATAAGGCAAAATATATCGATAGTGAAGGGTAGTGCTTTTCCCTGGATCCAGTCTCACAATTTGTCCGAGGACATGGTAGTTTCCTTCATCAGTTTCCCATAAATTGGATCTACCGACCGGAGAACTTTCCAAAAGAGTAATACCCTTTGGGGTATAAAGACGATAAAATCCAGTATATTTACCGCTCAATGGAACATTTTCGATACCAAAGTGTTGAATGGTAATAGTGACATTTGCTTCATATTTTTGCTGAGCAGAGGGGGAGTTAAAAAGAGGTCGTACATGATAAACAATACTTCTGGTAATATAGCGGTCGGACTTCATACCTCCCAAATTTGCCTCCACCAGGGCTAAAAAATCTCCATCAAAGTGCTCCGGCCACCTCCCGCTCCACCCTTTTTTCTCCACCAGCCCTTGAAGATAAGAATTGGTGAAATACAGTTGAATGGACTTGTTATCCAAACTTTGAACCATGAGATTGGAAAGCCGACGAATTAAAGAAGGGCTAAAGGCAGCTCGGGCAATTAGTTTTTTGGCAATAATTTGAAGTACTCCTTTTCGACCTTGGAGTTCCTC
>CAYSYL010000060.1:0-7583 GCA_964435355.1 uncultured Candidatus Peribacteria bacterium
GATCTGCCATTTTTTTAAGTTAGTTTCATTTTCTACTATTCCTACTATAGGCTTCGTTTTATAAGCAGGAATTTGTTGTGAAATTTCAAGGATAATCCCTTTAACTTTCTTTGTCCTTAAAGGGGTTTCCACGAGTTGTCCTATCGATATTTTTGAAACGAGTGACGGTGGTACTGAATACGTGAGTGTTTCTTTATTATTTCCTATTTTTTGAGGAAAAAGCACTTCTACAAAGGTTTCGCCCACGGCATGCGTTTCTTTTTCCCGATCATTTTTTATTGTGCTCATGTTTTTTATGTAAATTTTGATTGAGCATTTTGCATACTTTTATGGGATCTAATCCGTGCTTCAGCACTCCTTCCTGAATACTGTCAAAGGTCGAGGCATAACAGCCGACACAATGAATTCCAATTTGTTTAAGGGGGTCGATAAGCTGAGGGTATGCTCGTACGACGTCTCCAATAATCATATCTCCCGTTATTTCGATAATATCCCCTTCATGTATATTTACCACTTCAAATAATGGTTCCTTGAGGATTTTTTTCAATTGTTTAGGTTTCCTGGTTTTTTTTACTTTTTTCATCGTCTTTAGTCTGGACGAGTTTTTGTGAAAAAGCGAGGAGGTCAGTATTGACATTGTTATAAAATTGTGTTAATGATAATATCTTTTAATTTTTCCCACTTGTCGCCTTCTCATTTTAAAGAAAAACTTGATTATTTTCTCCATAAGAAAGCTGATAAATTAATAAGGATCTTCATTGAATCAGGACCCGATGCTTTGAAAGAAACGTTGGGGATTTCTGATGATGAGCAATGGACCTATATTTTTGACTACCTCATTTTTTCAAAAGATGTCATAAGAAAGTGCGTGGAAAGATTTAAACCTTTTTTTATTGCTTCGGTTCGTGAAAAAGGACCCATGATTCTTCGATATATTTTTCGAATAGAAGAAGCCAAGTATGATGCTGTCTTTCAAACCCTACAGGACGCTATAGGTATTGAGGAAGGAGCATTATATGATTTTATTTTTATCCATCGAAGAGTTCTCGCCCGCCTTATCATGAAAGGGGATGCCCATTTTTTACGGCAAGAACTGGGTCTTCTTGATAGAAAATATGAAGAGATGTGGCAACAAACACTTTCAATTTTGCAGGAAGCAGTTTGTACTCATGTGTATGATGCTTCTCTTGTGGAACGTGGTTTGCAAACTTTTGATATGATTATGAATACGAACCGGATTCACCGATCACTCATTAGGCGTTAAGCATTAGTTTCATTTAATTTAATTCGAAAATAGTGCTCCCGAGTTGAGCCTTGGATATCTTTCATTAAGACTTTATAAACCACCTTTCGGTCGGGCAGATATTTATAATGGCATATATCAATAACTTCGGTGTCTTTGCCGAGTCTTTCTTCATTGAGATGGTTATCACTATCAGCTCTCTCGCTGCGTTCTACGGCCTCATATTCTTCTTTGCTTATGTCTTCCCATGTAGAAGACTCAGCCTCATATATAGCTTTTAACTGCTTCCAATATTCTTCGATGGTCTTAGAACAAATGTATTCTCCTGACATTGAAAATAGAAAATGAAGATTGGTGCGCCAAGAGGGGTTCGAACCCCCGACCTTCGGTTCCGAAGACCGACGCTCTATCCAGCTGAGCTATTGGCGCAGGCGAGAAGAGCTTCCTTGAAAGCTCTTCTCGGGGTAATAATTATTTTTTCTTTTTCTTTGACCAGATTTGCCAGTCAACCAGCAGAGGAGTTGCGACGAAGATAGATGAGTATGTTCCTGAAACTATACCAACTATGAGAGAGATGACGAAATACCGTATCGATTCGCTTCCAAAAACGGCTAAGGCTACGAGTGTCAGAAGTACTGAAAAGGAAGTGTTGATAGAGCGGGCTATGGTTTCATTCACGGCTTCATTGGCTATTTCCTCGAATGATTGATCCTTTTTCTGATAGTGAAGCTTTTCTCTGATTCGGTCAAAAACTACGATGGTATCGTGAACCGAGAAGCCGAGAACTGTGAGCAGGGCGGTAATGAAAAGGGCATCTATTTCAACTCCTAAGAAGGCTCCCATAAATACGTACACTCCAAACATTATGCCTAAATCATGAACAAGAGCTGCTACAGCCGTAACACCGAATTTCCATTTTCCTACTTGCCGTGGAACTCTGCGGAAGGCAAAAGCAATGTAAGCAATGATCATGATGCTTGCGATGAGGAGAGCGAAAAGAGCTCTTCCTTTAAGACTTTCGCCTACGGTTGGACCTACAGTTCTGAACCGAATTTCTTCAATGTTTGGACTTTCTTTCTTCATTTCTGCTAAAAGCGCATCATGAGTTTCTGTGCTTATATGTGGTAATTTCATTTGGTAGCCACTTTCACTTGGAACGATGTGGATCTTTGCATAGTCGATGTTTTCTTCAGCGGCAATTTCAGATATTTTTTCTTTATTAGCATTAGTTCCTGCAGTAGTTGCTACTTTTCCTTTTATAGCATTCCCGCTTTTCGTTACTAACTGTCGTAAATCGTCGGCAGTAATATTTTTATCTACCTTTAATTCCATAACGGTTCCTCCTGTGAAATCCATTCCAAGTTTTAAGCCGAATAATGGAATTCCGAGTAAAGAAGCTACTAAGATAATTAATGAAACTCCATAGAGTATTTTTCTTTTAGCAACTATGGGGAGTTGTCCTCGGTTTTTGCTTTTTGGTGAACCAAAAAGCCAGGTACTGTTGGCAAGTCGGGTTTTTACTAACGCATTGAGAAATGTTTTGGTAATGGTAATGGCGGTAAACATTGAAACCAAAATTCCGGCTGCCAGGTTAAAAGCGAAACCTTGAATAATCGAACTTCCGAAGAAAAACAAAATTCCACAAGTAATGAGTGATGAGAAGTTTGAATCACGGATACTATTCCAGGCTCTATCGAATCCGACTTCGATAGCCGTTAGCAAACTTCTTCCGTCCCTAAGTTCCTCTTTAATTCTTTCAAAAATAAGGATGTTGGCATCAACAGCCATTCCGATTGAAAGGATAACCCCGGCAATTCCGGCGAGGGTCATAACAATAGCGTGGGAAAGGATATTAGCCAGATAGAAGAGAATGAAGCAGGCGAGTAAAAGAGATATGGCTTTTTCTGGCCCGGAGTCCTTATTTTTAATGATTTTTGTTATAAGAAAGAGGAATATTCCCGCTGATATGACGATCGCAATTCCCGGTGGGAGGGCTACTTTAATCAAAAATATAACGATGATGCTGTAAATTGAAAGAGCGAGTGTTGCCAATAATCCTGGAAGCCGATAAAAGAGAATCATGAAAATTGCCACCAGTATGAATCCGATTAAACCTGCCCATAAACTTTTGTTTAAGGCATCCTGTCCGAGTGTTGCTCCGATGGTATTTTGTCCCGCTAAAACGATAGGGGCTGGAATAGCTCCTGTATTTAAATCAGTTGCCAATTTTTGGGCTTCTTGCAGGGTAAATTGTCCGCTTATCTGCGCATTGCCTCCCGTTATCTTTTGATTGACGTTTGGGGCAGAAATGAGGCTTCCTCCTACAAATATTGCTAGAGGTTTTCCAACATTTTTTTCTGTGATTTCTTCGAAGAGTTTCGCCCCCTCATTATCGAATTTAATTGATACATAGGGTTGATAGGCCTGATTGAACTCAACGTCTGCATGAACAAAATGTTCCCCATTAAGTTTTGTTGCTTGCCATTCGTCTGGTGCCGCTGAAAAATAAGTAACAGCATACTTAATTTGAGGTTCCATTTTCTTTTCACTTTTGGCCTGCGTGACGCTATCGGCTTTAATGACATGGAACCCGAAAGGCGATTGAACGACGGTGGAAAGTTCACCTGCCTTGAGTTTTATGGCGGCATCCTGGAACTCTTTGGCATAGGTTTTTCCATCGGCAACTACGGGTGTTTCAAGGATTCCTCCGGCTTCTTTATTGCTCGGATCATCGGAATACTCTTTTGCTACATCTTCAAATTTTGCTCCTCCATTAAGTTTCGCAATGACTTCTTCAGCTCTTTTTTTAGCTTCTTCTTCGGTTCTTGTAATTTTTTCATCCGCCTGGCTTGCTCCTTTATAAGCTACAAGAATGTGTCGTACTTTTACAGAGTAGGGAGTGTCTATTTGGCGTTCTTCAGTTCTTTTGTCGGTTACTTTTACAATAGTAAATCCTTTAGCTCCTGGAACGACATTTCCGCTCGCATCCACGCTATAATTGCTGCTGTTATCAATGAGATTTTGTGACGTTTGGCCTTTTTCAAGCTTCATTAACTCTTCAGCGACATTTAAAGGGACTGCTTTTTTGAGTTCATCTCCGAAGACAAATTCTTTTGATTCGACGAAGAAAACATTGCTCGGGTTCGCTTGGGCTTCTTCCTGTCCTAGAACGACTAAATCTCCACCTTTTTTTACCTTATCCAATAAACTCTGTGCGTTTTCTTTTACTTTCTTTTCGGCTTCTGGGTCGGCGGGACCTTCTTTCTTTTCTTTAAATTCCAATTGAATCGTTTTTCCTACCGTCTCCTTTGCCTGATTTAAATCTTTAATTCCAGCCAGCTCAACAATAATGTGTTTTTCATCAGGAAGATCCGAGGTGTAAATGTTCGGTTCAGCAACGCCCAAACTATTCACGCGTTTATTAATAACCCCCAAAATGCCATTAATGATATTTTTTTGTTCCGTTTGAGGAACTTTACGAAGATCAATTTTGTAGTCTAATTGAGATCCTCCCTGTAAATCCAGTCCCAAATTTATCTTATTATCCAGGATAAATTGCGGGGTGAATGGGATCAACTGCTTTTGCTTATCTGAGGGGAGATTGAAAAAACCGAGAATAACAGCGGCTATCAGTATGATACCTATGTAAAAAGGTGAGCGGGACTTCATTTTAATGGCGTATTAAAAATTATAAATATATAATGGGTTAGTTTTTTGACAGGGTTTTATCTAAATTTTCATCGTTACCTCGATCGGGGCGACCATAATCATCTGACAAGCGTATGACATCTTCCAGCTCACTTGTTGATACTTCGAAAATAATCGAATCTTCCAATGCTTCAACGCGGTGCACAGTATAGGGGAAGATGTCGTATTTGTCACCCGGATTTAAAATATGCTCTTGAGAGTTTTTTTCAGACTCTTTTTCCAAGCTTCCAATGATCAATTTTACTTTTCCTGAAAACAAATACTGAGTTTCACACTTTTTTTCATGGTACTGAAGCGACAACCTTTTTCCTTTTTTTACTTCCAGTATTTTTCCAACATAACCATGGGTATTGGCAAACCATATTTCCCGGCCCCAAGGCTTATCTTTAAATTGAATGGGTATCTGTAAAGACATAAATGAAAATTGTGTTACAGTAATATTTTCTAAAGGAGATGTTTAAGTTTTTTCTTCTTTTTTATGCTTTCAACTAACTTTTTAACGTCCTGGCTTTTAGATTTTTTGCACACCAGCAAGCTATCATCTGTTTCCACAATAACGACATCTTTTATTCCAATAGTAGCAATTAACTTCTTTGGAGTTCCGTATATCAAGCAACCTTCACTGTCGATATTTATATATTCCCCTTTTACAACATTATTTTTGGGATTTTTTGATATTTCTTCAAAGATAGATTCCCACGTCCCGACATCGCTCCATTCGAGTTCGGCCGGAATGATCCGAACTTCAGACGTATCAACTTTTTCCATAATCCCATAATCGATCGATATCTTTTCACATAAGGGATAAAGAGATTGTATCGTCGATTTTTCTTTCGCTGTTCCGAGAGCGTCGCCAATCTTTTTTAACGAGTCGTAAGTTTTTGGCAGATGTTTTTTATATTTTTCGAGAATAATATCGGTTCTCCATACGTATAATCCCGTGTTCCATAAATATTTATAGGATTCGAGTAATTTGAGTGCTTTCGCAAGATCCGGTTTTTCCGTGAATTTTTCAAACGCATATATCTCGCTTCCTCCTATTGTTTTCAGCATTTTTCCGATTTTGACATATCCCAGGTTAACATTGGCATATTTTGCTTTTACCTCAATGATATTCAGGCTTTTTTCTTCAATGGCTAGTTTTTCGGCTATTTTTAGTTTTTCAACGAACTCTTTTTTATTTTGTATCAGATGATCGGCATAAATAATAGCCATGACCTCGTGCGGATATTTTTTGCCGATAACCGTTGCGGCAAGACCGATGCAGGGAGCCGTATCGCGGAGTGCCGGTTCAATAATAAGATTTGATGGGATAAGTTTCCCTTTCAACTGCTCTTTTACAAGAGAGACATGCTCTTCGTTGGTCGAAACATAGATGTCTTTGTTATTGAGGAAGTCCAGACGGTTAAAGGTGTCCTGGAGCATGGTGTGTCCACTTATAAGTTTTTGAAACTGCTTTGGTTTAGTTTTCCGACTATAGGGCCACAAACGTGTTCCTGATCCTCCCGCTAGAATAACTGCTTTCATAAGGTGAGAATAAATAACTTTCTGATTTTTTTATTATCCGGTGATGCGCAAACTCTTTCCACTCATTTCAACGGGTTTTTTAATGTCCATTATATCAAGAACTGTCGGAGCTACATCTTGAAGTCCGCCTTCTTTAAGCTTTATTGCTGCATTCATAGGATCCGCCAGAAGAAAAATGACGGGGTTAGTTGTATGAGAAGGACAAGGTTCTCCGTTTTCTTCATATATTTTATACTCGGCATTTCCGTGATCGGCAGTTAGGAGGAAAACGTATCCTTCTTCCCAACATTTGTCAGCAATTTTTCCAATGCATTCATCAAGGACTTCACAAGCCTTTATGGTTGCCGATAAATTTCCGGAATGTCCGACTAAATCCGGGTTGGCAAAATTTTGTACAATTAGATCGTATTTCTTACTTTTCAACTCTTCCAAAACTCTTTCCGTTATTTGTTTTGCCGACATTTCCGGTTTATCCGCATAAGAGGCGGTTTTAGGAGAGTCTATCAGTATTCTTGTTTCGTTTTCGAAGGGGGCTTCCACTTGGCTGTTAAAAAAGTAGGTGACATGGGCATATTTTTCCGTTTCGGCTATTCGTAACTGTTGAAGCCCATGCTGTGCTATAAGACTCCCCAGATTGTTGTTCACTTTTACTGTCGGAAAGACTACAGGAGCTTTCTTTGAATAGTCGCCGAAACAGACGAAAAAAGGCCTTACGACTTTTTTGGGGGTAAAACCTATCTCGCTTTCTCCGGTAAAACTTTGAGTAAGTTGTCGGGTTCGATCAGTTCTGTAATTCCAAAAAATGACAGCATCGCTTTCTTTCACCATTCCTTTTTTTTCAAGAAGGATAGGATCAATATAGTAATCAGTGGCGATTCCACGGGCATAGGCATTATCGATAGCAGTGAGCGGATTTTTTTCTTCAACTCCTTCCCCATTTGTCAGGAGATTATAGGCTTTCTCAGTTCTTTCCCAGTTATTGTCCCGATCCATGGCATAAAATCGTCCGACAATGCTAGCTAAAGAAGTATTTTTTAATCCCAATTCTGTTATTTTTTCTTGGATTCTCTTCAAGAAATCTTTTGCCGTTCGCTCAGGTACGTCC
>CAYSYL010000061.1:0-7453 GCA_964435355.1 uncultured Candidatus Peribacteria bacterium
GTACTCAGTGATTGCTGAGTCCGGTCTAAAGGTGTGGATTCGTCCCACTCGCTCATCTGTTTTTCAACAGTTATGCGATCAGTGCAGTAGTTTTTCCGGGACTCTTCGAGAATCTCACACACGATTTTCTGACTGACCTCGGGTTCGGGGAGTTTCATGTCGAGGGTTTTGCCGGAAAAAGCTTCGGAAAGCTCTCCGTTGATGGACATTTTGAGGTAGAACTCGCGGACTCCGAGGTTTATGATATCGCGCACGTTGAAAATCGGCGTGTATTCCTGGGCAAGATTTACCGCATCTTCGGCTCCCACCCGAAAATTTATTGTGGAGTGAAAGGTTTATATGGCACTTCTCGAACTAGGCGGAGGCTATGTCAGCTCTCTTGCGCGCATTGCTAAATTACCCCGCGTTAACTGTTATAATACCTTCTGGCGTGGTTGGGAGCCAGCAGTTTTATCGCTCTTTGATTTCTCCTTTGAGTGACCATTGGAGCGCTTTTGTTATCGTCACGGCAAGAATTTGCCCCACCATTTCCTGCGTTCCGGGAAATTGAACTACTTTATTTTCCCTGCTTTTCCCCTCACACTCTCCGGTGGTTTCCGTCCATTTTTCTACCAGCACTTCCAGTGTTTTACCTTTCAATTTTTGATGGTAGTTCTTGCAGGTTTTTTCAAGAATTTTATTAAGTTGATGCCAACGATCAGCTTTTTTCTTCCGACTTACGTCGTCTTTCCAGGCACGAAAAGAGGTCGTTCCCTGACGAGGGGAATATCGCGCCAAGTAGGCCATATCCCATTGTATTTCTTCAAAAAGGTGACGGGTATTTTCGAACTGTTCTTCGGTTTCACCGCAGAATCCAACGATGATGTCGGTTGTGATGGATGCTTCGGGGAACAGGGTTCGGATTTTTTTTATCAATGACCGGTAGTGCTCGACGGTGTATTGGCGATTCATTTTTTTGAGCATTTCGTCGTCTCCTGCCTGCACGGGGAGATGAAAATGGGTCGTCAGCGTTTTAAGACGTTTATGAGCTTTAATGAGTTCTTCACTAAAATCCCGTGGATGGGGTGAGGTGAATCGAAGACGATTTAAACCTTTTTCATTCAATTTATTGATTTCTTCCAATAAAAAAATGAATGGTTCTTTCATATTCGCCCAACCACCTTTTTTTTGATCGAGAAAACTTTTTCCGTAGGAGTTGACGGTCTGGCCTACCAGGGTTATCTCTTTGCAACCATTTTCGACCAGTTCCCGGCATTCGTCCAAAATATCTTGTAGGGGACGGCTTTGTTCCCGGCCACGAGCATAAGGGACAATACAGTAGGTGCAGTATTTATCACAACCGATTTGAATAGGTACAAATGCCTGGAATTTGCTGGTATACTCCGGTTTTAGCTGAAGGTAATCCTGTAATCGTGCTTCTTCAAGTTGCGGGAGATCGAGTTGCGGCTCCGCCTCTTCCAAAATTTCTCCGAGACGGTTGGTTTCCGTTATTCGAAAAACGAAATCAAGCTCTTTTAATCTTTTCAGGAGTTCGTCTTTCTCCTCTTTTTCCGTATTGCGCGTGCTGGATTTTCGGACCATGCAGCCGGTTATTCCAATGAGGAGACGGGGATTTTTTTTACGCAAATCATTGACGTTCCGGAGCTGACCGTAGACCCGATCCTCTCCTTTTTGGCGAATGGAACAGGTGTTGAAAATGTAGAGGTCCGTTTCTTCCAGCTCTTTGGTCTCCTGGTAGCCGATTTTTTTGAGTACTGCGGCTACGCGCTCGCTATCCGAATAGTTCATGGCGCAACCGAGAGTTTGTATGTAGTATTTCATGCCGCAAACGATGATTTTGTGGCCATCACCGTAACGTATTTTATGAAAAACTACAATACTGCTGACATTGCGGCTATTTTGTAAACGTGATTAATATTTTGGCTACCTGGCCGCGAGTTATATAATCGGCCGGAGAGCAGGTTTGAATGCGATTGCCGTCGTTATCGAACATTTCAAGCGTTAATTTTTCATTATTGGCAAAATTCAAGAATTTCGCAAACCATTCCGACTGATTGAGGTTACCGCAACTTACATTGGCTTTCGAAGTACTAATTTTTTCTCTTGAAACTTTGCTGGTACTTAAGAGAATCATTTTCATTGCTTCTGCCACATTCGTGTTGTTGTCCGGCTTAAAAGTACCGTCGGGGTATCCCTGGACGATACCGGCTTGAAATCCTTTCTCGATGTAAGGAGCCGCACGATGGGTGGCCGGTACATCACGGAACGTGCTTTTCGTTATCTTCCCTTGTGGACCGTATTGGCATTTTATTAATATGGTAATAAATTCTCCTCGAGTAATGTTGCCGGCAGGCTTAATTTGTTGAAGTTCTTTGCTCAATTCTTCCGTGTAACCTTTCACATTGCACTCTATTGGAGGCTTCCCCCCATTTTTTTTGTCAGTGCTAAATTTTAGGTCTTTTTGGCGATTGATTACTACCTGAGGTAATGGAGGAGTTTTTCCGTTCATGCCGCTTTGCCTGATGGGGTATTCTACGGTTATTACGCTTCCTCCACTCCCATGGGTAACGTTCACATTATTATTTTCGGAAGGAGTGGCAATAACACGGAAAGTATCTACCTGCAGAGGAATGCTTTCATTATTTGCCGCATCTGTTAGCGTCATTTCGCAATTACTGAATATTCCAATTCCCGGGACACTGAAAGTAACCTCATGGTCGCCAGTCCCGATTATGCTGTTTTCAAGCGGAGAAGGGTTTGGACAGTCGACATTATAAGAAATAGTTCCTTCTTCCGTCGAAGAAAAAGTTATAGTCGGAGTCATGTCGGTCGTTGGGTTTGGCGTTACATCTATTACCATTTCCAATACTGGCGCAACCGTATCGAATGTGAAAGAGGCAAGAGCATGAACGTTACTTTGATTACCCGCACTGTCAGTGACTTTTACCGTACAATTGTCATGAAGACCATCGGTTAAAGTATTAAAAGTCACCGTGTTGGAACCACTGTTAGCATCTGTCGTTCCGCTCGTACAGGCACCCCCATAGGTAATAGTTCCTTCTTCCGTCGAAGAAAAAACATAGGCGGGAGTATTGTCGTTCGTCAAAGAGGGAACGGCTGTTACGGTAGCCACAACAGGCGCTTCCGTATCGATGGTGAATGGGGTTACGTTTATGGTATTACTTACATTATCAGAAGCATCCGTGACGGTGATGGTACAATCTGAATAGGTTCCATCCGGAAGCGTGTTAAAGGTAATGGAGTTATTTGAAGCGATGGCGCTCGTACTATTGCTTATACATGAACCACCGTAACTTATAGTTCCTACTTCATCTGAAGAGAATACATAACCTGGAGTTGCATCATTGGTTGGAGTTGTGACGGGCGTAATTTCTTCAATAATGGGAGCTGTCGTATCAGTGCCGCCTCCCCCACCACTCGTATTCACTTCAAAGTCACCTATAGTTAACTGAGAACTCGTGTTATTTGCCGCATCAGTGACAGTAATTTTGCATCCGGTATATATGGCATCAGCTAAAGGACCAAAGGTGACAGGGATATCTCCACTTAAAACGGGACTTCCATCCGCCGGAGAAACAACCACGGGGCACGCTACGTCATAATGAATGAGTCCATTTTCATCTGAATTAAAGGTATATGTTGGAGTTGTATCAGTCGTTGGATTGGGGGCTACTTCTGATACTACCGTGAGGTTTGGAGGAGTTGTGTCCACTACGAAACTTGTGACGTTTAAGGTGTTACTTTGATTCGTCACTGCATCCGTAACTTTTATCGTACAGTTATTATGCGTTCCATCATTAAGGGTATTAAAGGTTATGGTATTCGATCCGCCTGTTGCGCTTCCGGTAGCGCTTAAACAGTCTCCACCATATGTAATAGTTCCTCCTTCTGTCGTCGAAAAGGTGTAGTTTGGGGTGTTATCGTTGGTAGGGGTTGAAACAGGGGTTACCTCTGTCACAACGGGGCTTGTTGTGTCAATGACGATGTTTTTATTCGATCCTAGAGATCCTGCGGCTCCCGGAACCGGCAAGGTAAGATCTGCATCATTCAATGCAGCATCTTTAATGGTTCCTCCATTAAGAGAGAGCGCATTTGTATCGGCATAATCCAAATCCAGAGAGTTCTGATTTGCCGAGACGGTATAATTGAAGGTGAGAGTTGCTGTTCCCGATCCACTTGAATAATTTACGACGGCATCGGAGGCTCCGGTTTCTAAAGTGATATGAGGGGTTCCGGTTACTGTTACCACTTCGCTCAGTGTAATTTGAAGAGGAATAACTTCACCTATGGTGTAGGTTCCATTTGTTTTACTTGATGTGATGTTTTCAACGGTCGGAGGAGTTGTATCGGGAAGTTGATATTCGAAAGCTCCCACATCACATACGGCGCTTCCATTGGAATCTCCATCAACTGGACGAAGTTCTCCCCGTTGATCCATATTATTAACGGTTCCCAGGTCTGAACAAACGCTGTTATTTCCGGCATCTATGGCGCTACTTCCCAATGAAAGAGCTATGGTTAATACTGATCCTCCATTGTCGGCTAAGGTATTCGATCCCAGAGGATTTGTCAGCGCCGTAGTAAATCCGCCTCCACACGTGCTGTCACCGAACTGAATATTATCGCCATTATCTGTCACTGTTCCAACTCCGGAACAGTTTTTTCCCGTACCGGTTTTTACAAAAAGGGTATTAACGGAGGTCACGGTTCCCCCTGCAATTGTCAAATTTCCTCCATTACTGGCTGATGTCGTCGTATTTCCGCTCAATGTCGTATTGTAGAGATTGAGAGTGGGAGAAAAAGCTCCTGGTTGCTCCATGTAAATTCCTCCCGCATCATCTGGAGCACTATTATTGGCTATGGTTGAATTAATAATGTTAGTTGTTGTTATTTCATTTAAAGGAGATATGAAAAGAGCCGCTCCTTTATGCCTGGCAATGTTGTCGTCGATAGTACTTTGATCAATAGTAATAGTTCCGCCAAACTGGTAAATAGCTGCGCCCTCATAACCCGGTTCCTGATTATGGGTAATCCGGCTTTGGCGGATGGTAAGAGTTCCTGTGGACTGCTCAATCCCAATGGCGGCTACATAAAATCCGCTACTCTCTCCTATCGTATTACTTAACGTCACTCCCTGAAGGGTCATGGTTCCGGCATTGAAAACAGTATAATCTCCCGTATTACTATCAATCAGAACATTTGTAATATTCGCTGTTCCATGGTTTTCAATGGCCGAAGTTCCTGCTTCATAATTCGGGCTATTGGTAATGCTTCCATTTGTCATAGTGAAGGTACTTCCGGTATCAACATAGATCACACCAAAACTGCCAAAAGCACTTCCTACAAAGGTAGAGCCGGTTACCGTTGCATTTCCACTATTAGTGACATGAATTCCCGATCCAAATGCAAACCAGTTTCCATTAAAAACGCTATTAGTAATGGTCGTTGTACCTCCATTTACGTAAACTGCTCCTCCATTAGTTGCTGCACAATTAATAAACGTGGAATTATCAACGGTGAGAGTAGCTGCATTGGTGGTGATTGCTCCCCCATTTTGTCCAAACCCTTCTGAAAAGCTGCTATTCGTTACATGGAGTTCGGCCGGAGTACTTACTTCAAGAAAGGCTCCGCTATCAGCAGCAAAATTGCTCGAAAATGCCGTATTATCAATATTGGCAATACCATGAGTTATGAGTATACCTCCATTAATACCCCCTGCACCTGCCCCATCACCGAACTCAGTTATGGATATGTTTGAAATATTCAGGATTTTTGTATCTGAACCGGGGGAAAATGTCAGAAGTCTACTAGTAATATTAGCGCTGCTCATTCCATTTAAAGTCAATACCCCAGTTCCCGGCCCAAGAATAGTTAAACCCTGAGTTACCGTTCGATCGTTGTTGCTGACAAAAATTGTTCCCGTTAAACCGGTTAAGTTGATGGTATCATCCCCACTTCCGGCGACACAATTATCCACGACGGCATTATTTTCAGCTGATTGCATAGCTTCCCGAAAAGAGCAGTTTCCATTGCTGTTCACTTCGTCAGCTGTCGTGTTAACCGTAATGGTTGCGGCAAAAACCGGAAGGGTGGTTATTCCAAAACCTATCAAAAAAATTGTGATCAAAAATCCCCAAGAAAATGTTTTCTGTATTTTTAAGAAGTATGACATTTTTATTTGTGTCTTAAGTGAAATATTTCATATCACTATAACACAAATAAACACACCTGTCTACGTTCTTAAAATTACTCGAATTGTGCCGTTAAAAGAACGCATTCAGTTTTTTCTTCCGGCAACTCTGCACGAGAAGACACCGTGAATTTTTCTTTCTTTTCAATAGTGCTGGCACCCACCAATTTCAGAAACTCTTCGGGGCCTGTTAGATCACTTTTTAATTCCGGCACTGCGTAGTCCATTGGGATGACAATACGTGGTTCGATTTCTTCCACCATTTCATGAGCTATTTTTGCCGCAGCCCCATTACCCCCTCCTATCGGCAAGAATAAAATATCAACATCTCCAATACTTTCGACAAAATTTTCTTCTTTTCCCTCCCCCAGATCACCTAAAAAACATAATTTTATGCCATCGATTTCAATAATGAATGTCAGCTCTTCTTTCGGTTTTTTCTCCTCCCCTTCACCCCTATAGCCTGTATTTTTTGCGATAACAGCTATTCCCTTTACTTCATACTCCCCAGGCCAGTCAATGACACGACTATATCCTTCGACAGAAGTTACCTCCTGCTCTGGTTGATGATGGCTTAAAAACACAACGTCTGCTTTTAATCTCGGAGGTTTTATGCCTAGTTCTTTACTGTATGGATCTATAACGGCAACACAATTTTTCGTTTTGATCGTAAAGCAGGAAGAGCCATGCCAAATAATGTCCATAGAGTCTTTTTTTAAGGATTGAGCGGCTTGATCTTACTGTATTTTACCTCGAAATGGAAGACTGGTTTTTTCAACTGAAATATGATGTGATAGTGCCAGTTTTAATTTTTATATTTATGTCAAAAATTACTCACATTCATGCACGGGAAGTTTTGGATTCACGCGGCAATCCGACGGTAGAGGTGGAGGTTACTACGGAACAAGGTTTTGGTTGGGCGATTGTTCCGAGTGGCGCTTCCACGGGAGTTCATGAAGCTTTGGAAATGAGAGATAAAGATCCGAAAAGATATTTAGGGAAAGGCGTTTTGAAAGCGTGCAGCAATGTGAATGATGTTTTACAAAAAAGGTTAAAGGGAATGGAGGTTTCAGATCAACGAAGTATTGATGAAGCCATGCTTCAATTGGATGGTACTGACAATAAAAGTCATTTGGGAGCGAATGCTCTTCTCGGCGTTTCAATGGCGTGTGCACGAGCGACAGCCAGTGAAAAAAATGATTATCTCTATGCATCGCTCCGCCCAGAAGCTGCACTTTTGCC
>CAYSYL010000062.1:0-7332 GCA_964435355.1 uncultured Candidatus Peribacteria bacterium
CACAGATATATTTCTTTTTTCTATACTTATAGCCGATAGAATCCCGGTTTTTACCCCCGCTCACGCGGGGTTTTTTGTTGCCTTTGGAAAGAGCCTAACAAAAAAGCGGCTCTTGCGGCGTTAGGAGAAAAATTTTGATCCTCATGTACCTTTGAGTACACTGCGGTCAAAATTTTCCTCCCGCCTTGCAAGAGGCGCTTTTTCAACAGGCTTCTCTCTCCTTTTAGATCGCAATATTTCCTTTGTGAGCTCTTATCGTGCCGATTTACATAAAGTAAAAAATATGTTACAATTAACATTAGTATTATTTAAAGATAAAAATATGCCAAATGAAAATATTGCTCCAAAATTACTAAACGAAAATGATAGGGGTAAGAAAAGTAGAACATTGGAGGTAATTGCGAAAGTGACGGCGGTTGTTGCCACAATAGCAATGGGAGTCGCAGCAGTTGGTGCAGCAATACAAGAGAGTAAAGTGGGTGATAAGAATGATAATATTGTCCAGGTGGCTAAGAATCCACCATCTAAATAATATCCAATATTTAAATTTTAAATAGTAATATTTAGTGTTTATTTCGCGGTTGGTGATTGATTAATTGATGATTAATCCTTCAGGAGACTTTGAATGAATTTCGCGATGTTTAAGGCGGCCTTCGAATTGCTGTGCTTTTTCAGGTTTTCTTTATAGGTTTCGTAATTTTCCTGGATTTTTTTTACGCAACCGACGATATCGGTCTTCGGATCGGTGGCAATGCATCCAAGATTATTTTTTTGTATAAATTCTGCATTTCCTTCTTCATGGCGGGCAATGACCCAGGTTATTATTAATGGTTTTTCCGCCGCGACGCACTCCATCACCGTAGCTCCGCCGCCTTTCGTTATGACGACATCTGACGATTTGATGAATTTGTGCATTTCATCGGTCCAGCCAATAAGCTTAATATTTGGCTTTCCTTCAAACGTTGTTATGTTGAACTCACTTTTCATGTCACGGCCAGTGATGACAATGATATTATTTTTTCCTGCTTCGGCCTCAAGTTTCTTGAAGATAGCGAGGTTTCGCTGTTTTTTTTGCGCGGCCGGAAGAAATAAAATGGTGAATTTTTTTGGGTCGAGTCCTTGTTTTTTCAGGAACTCTTCTCGGTTAACTTCTTCCAGAAAGCTTAAACGTATGGGGAACCCCAGGATTTTAATTTTTTCTACCGGTATACCAAGGGTACGTACTGACTGGCCGGTATCTTCGTTCGCAACGATTTGATAGTCGATGTTGGCGGTGGCCCAGGCGCTATGAATATTGGTCGAGTCGGTTACGATACTGATGAATTTCAGTTTCGGATTTATTTTTTTTACGATTTGAAGAGCCAGATGATCCCAGACCGGGAAAGTGGAGATAATGAGATCTGGATTTTTTTCATTAAAGAATTTTTTCACTTTGCTCAGCACTAAAGCATAGTTGAACTTGTTTAAGAGTTTCATGCTCCACTTTCGATCGAAACTTTCAAAAAAGAAATTGCAGATGGCCGGATAATCTTTGGCCCATTTTTCATAGGTTTTCTGACTGACACGATTGATCCTTTCACTTAAAAGCAGCATGAAATCCACTATTTCGACGGAGTAGTCATATCCATATAAATGTTCAAGCCCTTCTTTTACGGCTTTGGCGGCGCTTAAATGGCCTTGTCCCATTTCGGCGCTTAATATGAGGATCCGTTTTTGATTCTTTTTAAAGTTCTTTATCGATTGGCTTACCTTTTGAATTATTTCAAGGAAACTGACTCCTTTTTCTTTGGGGAGGAGGGTTTGCTCAATGGCGATATCGAATAATGTTGCAAGGCTTGCTATCGTTTCGTCTATTTTTTCAAGCGATTTTTGATGGATGTTGTTCTCCTGATGAAACTCTATGGCTTGCGCCACGGTTATTTGTAGCACGAGGAGCTCTTCTATTATTTTTTTGTTGATGACGTTTTCCTCCTGTTTTGAAAAGTAACTCTGTACTTCACGCAAAAGTTCCAGGCTGGTGTGATAGAGAGTTGTATTTTGAAAGGGAAGCATGGTCAGATGGTATGCGCTTTGGATATTTTTTTGCTTTTGAATTGGGTGGGTGCCGCTTTCTCGACGATGATACCTTCACTTTTAAGAATATCAAAGTTGGGGAGGACTTCGGGATATCCTTCCTGGTAGACGACCCGCTTGATGCCGGCTACCGCTATCATGCTGGCACAAATACGGCACGGGTGTTTGGTGCAGTAGAGAGTTCCTCCTTTCAGTGAAATTCCTTTTTGGGCGGCCAGAGCGAGACACCACTGTTCCGCGCAAATGCCGTAGCAAATTTCCCGTTTGCTGCCGGAAGGCACTTGATACATGTCCCGTACGCATCCGATTTTCGAGCAGTTGTATTCCGGGAGCCAGTCGTTATTGTGGCTGACGAGGATTTTTCCCTTTTTGACGACCATGCAGGCGATTTGCGCCCGTAAGCAATGGGTTTTTGGCTCCATTTTGTCGATCTGTTCCAAAAATTTCGTATCGGCTTTGGTGAGGGGCATGGGGAGTTTTATTGCTGAAGAGATTGTAGCAAAAACTGTCCTTTTTGATAGTTGAAATGAGGAGCCGGTTGTGGGAAGGTTTTTTGCTGTGTTTAATTATTGGAATTTTTATAATTTGTAATGCTTTTTTCATTATTTTTGTTATACTTTTGCCCGTTGTGTGTTTTGGCAATGTATTGGTGTAAATAAATATAATAAGGAGTTACTCTTGCAATAATTGGAAGTATTGTATAATATAAATCATCTGAGTATTACCGTTCATTATTTATGGCATTAGCAGAAGCGCAACAAGGGAATGAATTGTTGTCAGAAGAGGAACGAGTTGCTTTATTGCAGATGAAGGAGCTTGCGATGCGCCTGGAATCTAAAGCGAAAGTACAGGCTTTGGCGTGGGATCTTTTAATGAGGAAAATAGAGCATATTCATCCATTAACTCACGAGATACTTGAGAGTCACTTGCATCCTCTCCAGACTCATAAAAATGTAAACGGAGATTTGATAGTGAACCGAGGAGGGCAACCAAGTTATCGAAGTATTGTGAATGATACTATTGGAGAACCTGGAGTTAAAGAAGGAGTTTTAAAAAATGGTTGGGGAAAGGTGTTAAGTTTTTCTGTCCATGATGGATGTCATCTGAGTCCAGCGGATTATCTTCAACATGCCAAATTCGTTTCTCTGTATCTTCCGAATGGTTTACCACATTCTAAGCTTCAAACGGAATTTCCTCCTGCAATGGAGCGTTTTTATAAAGAAACCGGAGTTTCATATTTCAGGGATCTTCCAACCTATATTGGTATGCCACATAGATGTGTAAGAGCGGTAGCTGACTTTGAGTTAACTGGGGAATTGAAATCAAAAAGATTTATCGATCAAGAAACTTTGGACAAAGCCCTTAGATTTTTTGCTCAAATGATTACTTTTCAGTTTTGTAATGAAGATTATGTTATTACAGGGCCAATGGAAGGATCTGTCGATAGTAATCAGGTGATTGTTGATACCCGTAATTTTTCTGGCATTATTACTGATCCTGATCTTTTATTTGCTTCTCTTTATAATTTGATGAGTAATGCTGCTAAAGAATTGCGCCGTGCTTATCAAAGCAGCTCCTTAAAAAATAAAGTTCAAGGACATCCTTCAAAACCTGAAGGGGCGAAAATTATTGTTCGTTTAGAATCTAAAGGAGGTAATGTGTTGATTAAGGTTGAGGATTCAGGCAGAGGGATTGATAAAGAGGCTTTGGTTGCAAATTTCCGAAAAGCTATTGAAACGAATGCTTTATCTGTTCTCGATTTGAATGGTCATGCTCTTGATATTTTACGCGATTCATTACTTACCGATGATGCCTTATTAGAATTAGCGATGGTTCCTGGAGTAAGCGGGTTTATGGAAAAATTGCCACAAAGGGATATTTCGAATTCTGGCATAGGGCTCCCCTCCGTTAAATATTACACTGATATTATGGGTGGACGATTAACCTATGCTGGTAAGTCAAAAACTTTAGGTGGAGCTTCCATGAATATTCTTTTGCCGTATGGGTCCTCAGAGGATAATGCCTTAGGGGCACATTCAGGGGTTCAAAAGAGAGTTGATCAGATAAGCTTTGGATTTCAGGAAGAGGTATTCCGTTTGGCAATGTAATATACTATTTTTCCCTTTTAAAACATCCACGGATAGTTTTTTTCGACCTCTAAGACGAGGGTTTCCGGTTTGAAAATGCCCAGTTCGGTGATGATCCCGGTTAAAATGTCGGGAGCGGTTATTTCGAAGGCGGGGTTCATAATCGTTATTCCTTTGGGTGGATTTTCCCAGACTTCATTCGGGTCGCGTTGTTCGATGACTTCTTCGAAGCCGTGGACCGTTTCGGGATCGAATTTCCAGGAATTGGTACATGAGTATGTCGGGATTCTTTGCTGGGAAGCGAACTCGGCTAAAAACTCGGTACCGATTTTGTTGAAGATTTTTCCTTCAGCTGTTACGGCGTCGCAGCCAAAGAGGAATAGATCAGCTTTTTTTAAATATGTTCGACCGGCGCTGTCGACAAAATGAGTGACGGGAACACCCATTTTCGCTATGTTTTCAGCGGTTATCCGGCCCTGATAACGTGGGCGGGTTTCCGTGTTATAGACGCTGAATTTTTTGCCCTGGTCATGAGCTTTTCTAATAATATCTTCCACCGTGGAAGAGTGGCAATGGGTGAAAACAATCATTCCATCGGAAATTTTTTTGGCTCCAAATTCGGCTATTTTTTCTTTCGCTTCTTTAAAATAGTCAATGACGTAGCTCGCAACGTTGGGGTTTTTCTCATAGTTCATGAGACAGTATTTAAGCGCGTTTCGTAGGGCCGGCTCTGTCGGTCGGGTAGCCACTAACTCTTTTTCCGCTTGCTGTAGCAGTTTTGGATCCTGTGTCTCATTTAGTTTGAGGGCGAAAGCCTGAACGGCCGCTATCGCAATTTTTTCAGCTCCCTGAATTTTAAGGGATTTGATTCCTTCGACAATTTCCTGATAATTCATAGTTGTTTATTTAATGGTATAACATTCTTCTACGTTTATATGTTCAACCGTGTTTTCAAGCCGGTTTTTTGTTTCGGCGTAGATGGTAAAGAGGATATCGCCTTTTTTTATGGAGGCTCCTTTAAATTTTTGAATGAAGACGCCGGCTCCCTGATTGACGGGGGCTCCTGCCATACGGGCATAGCGGGAAATAATTTTGTTGTTTATGGCCGTTATGGTTCCGTTTTTCGTGGCGGTAATGTGGTGGTGGAATTTTGCCGGTGATAGAACCACTTTTTTTCGTCCCTGAGCCTCTATCATTTCCTGGAATTTTTTATAGGCTTTCCCTGAAGTGAGGATTTCTTCGGCCATTTTCTCGCCTTGTCCTTTCGCCGCTTTTCCGGAAAGTTCCAGGGCTTCGCCAGCTATGAAGAGCGCTTTTTTTCGTAAATCTTTTGGAGCGTCCGCTTCATTATTGAGAACTTTGAGACAGTCGATACATTCCAAAATCGGACCAATGCCGTTTCCTATTGGCTGGCTTCCGTCTGTCAGAACTACTTTTACTTTCATCCCGAGCATGGCTCCTATCTTTTCAAAGCGAGTTTTCAAGGGTTCTGCCTCTTTGGCTGTTTTTACTTTTACTTCCGGACCATATGGAATGTCGATAAGTACATGGGTAGCTGATACCGAGTGTTTTTTTGCTAAAATTGACGCGAGGAGCATCCCCTGAGGATCGAGGCTTAAAGGATTTCTGACCCGAATCATATAGTCGTCGGCAGAAGCAAGATCGACCCCTCCACCCCATGTTATAAAGCCTCCCACCTTATGGGCTATTTTTTGAAGTTTTTTAGCATCATTGACAACGTTTGCCAGGACTTCCATGGTATCGGCGGTTCCGGCCGGGCTGGTGATGGCCCGAGAGGAGGTTTTTGGAATAAGAATTCCAGCAGCGGCACAAATAGGTACGGTTATTAAAGTGGTGCGGTTACCGGGAACTCCTCCGATACAGTGTTTGTCGAGAATGATTTTGTCTTTGAATTCGAGCCGTCCTCCATTGTTGACGATGGCGTTGGTTAAAGCCACGGTTTCAGCATCATCCAAACCGTTGGCGTAACAGCCGGATACGAAATAGGTTATTTCCACATCTGTCAGGCGTTCCCGTACGAGATCTTTAATGATGGCATCCATTTTTTCGGCGGAAAGTTTTTCTCCATCCAGCTTTTCCCGAATGAAGACGACCGATTCTGGTTTTCTTGCCATTTCAACGGACACGCGACGGTCATTTTTTGCAACTTTCAGTTTTTGCCATGTCTCATCGTAAAGACCGATTTCTCCATCTTTCATCATTTCGGAAATATCGAGCAGGGCAATGAGATTGTTTTTTCCATTTTTTACGAATACACGGTCGGCCGTGTGTAAATCGAGATGGTGTGCCGTTTTTTCATTGAGTATGACGACATACTTGTGTCCGACTTGTATTTGTATTTTTTTTGGTTTGAGGTAGTACATGAAAATGGTAAAAGATTAAAAATTATTGATGTAGGAAAACTTCCTCTGCCATTTTTTTCTCTTCGTTTGCAGAGATAACGAATACCTTTACTTTGCTTTTTTTTGAGCTGATAGTTTCGTCATTTCGATAATTTTTTTTGGTATCAAGTTGTAGTCCGAGATAGTTGAGGTAGTTAGTTATTTTTTGTCGCAGGTACCAGGCGTTTTCTCCTATCCCTCCTGTAAAGGTGAGGGCATCAAGTCCGTTGAGAGCAGCGACATAGCTTCCAATATATTTCGCGATCCGGTAGCAAAAAATTTCAAAAGAAAGCCGTGCCCGAGGTGAGTTTTTCTGTCGTTCCAAAAGATCACGAATGTCTGAACTGATGCCAGAAATCCCTTTTAATCCCGATTCTTTATTAAGCAGATGGTCTATTTCATGGAAGTTGAGTTTTAATTTTTCCATCAGTTTATATACGAGGGAGGGATCAATATCACCACAGCGTGTTCCCATGGGAAGACCTTCAAGGGGAGTGTATCCCATGCTGGTATCGATGGATTTTCCGTTACGGACAGCCGTAATGCTACATCCGTTTCCAAGATGGCACGTGATAATTCGGCTTACTTTCTTTTTCAATTTTTTTATCGTTTGTTCACTCACGTATTGATGGTTTATGCCGTGAAATCCAAACCGGCGGATTCCATGTTTTTCTAAAAGCTCGTAAGAGAGGGCGTAGATATAGGCTTTTTCAGGGAGTGTATGATGAAAAGCTGTGTCAAAAATGGCGTACTGTTTCGCTCCCGGAAAG
>CAYSYL010000063.1:0-7327 GCA_964435355.1 uncultured Candidatus Peribacteria bacterium
AGTCGATGGTGAAGGTGTTTTAAATCCCCTTTTACCGGTGATTTTCCCTCACTGATACGGCGGATGATAACCCAGGCGGCATCCAGCAAAGGAACTCCCAAAACGAGGAATGCTGTTGCTATCTTGCCTCCAGAAAAAATAGCCAACGTAGCGAGAAGAAAGCCTAAGAACATACTTCCCGTATCGCCCATCAAGATCTTGGCCGGGTGGAAGTCAAAAATCCAAAAGGCAAAGGCGCAACCGCAAAGAATAATACTCAAGGTAGCCACTGGAATTTGATTACTGATATCGTAATGAATACCGGGACGAATACTTAAAAAGAAAAGGGTCAAAGCCGCAATAGTGCTCACTCCACTGGGAAGACCATTCAGTCCGTCAAGCCAGTTCATGGTATTCACTATCGAGACAATCCAGAAAATAGTAAAAAGCGCCGCAAAAAGAGACACGGTTGGCATGTACTGAAACGGCAATGAAAAGATCAACTGATCCAAAGGAATAGCCGAACCTAAAGGATTAGAAAGCGATCGAATCCCAATTCCGGAAAAAATCAAAATCAAAGCTGAAACCACCTGAATCATAAGTCGAAACCAGGGATTCAGGCTGAAACGATCATCGAGAAAGCTCACAAAAGCAATAAGAATGGCTCCGAGCAAAAGCCCCAGCAAGTGAACATCAAAGGGAACAAAAATAAGTGTCGTAATAACAAAACCAGCGACAACAGCGATACCTCCATAATACGGAATCGGTTTTCTTTTAAGTCCATATTTTTCAGGACGGTCCATAAGTCCAAATTTCGGGAAAAAACGAATCGCCAAAAGAGTGAAACAAAAAGTCGTGGCAAAAGCAAAAATAGCAGCAATAAGATAATGTTCCATACCGTAAAAAAATGATAACTTTCATAAGGATTGTAGCTTCAATAACAATATTTTTTCAAGCAAAGGGAAAAAATACAAACGAAAACAAAACTTTACTTGCTTAATAATGCATCTAAGATTGGAAAGTGTATCTTTAAAAAATTTCATGCCTTTCGTCCTTTTGAAAATAAACAGGACTCATCAGTACCGATTTCATCGGTAGAGGCAAAGGGCGCCCGGAGACGCCCTTGTCCTTCACGACGGCTTCACGTGGTGGCGATAGCGCACGATCGTAATCACGCACATACCAGCCGCCACAGCGAAGGTCCAGCCGGAGACTTTCTCACCCGTGATAATCATCAGCAAGGGTGAGGCGACCAAGATCCCATCGTACACCAGCGGTGCAACGAGGGACCCCTTGTTCAGCTTCCCAAAGTGGGCGTAACTATCGCCCAGGCTCTTAACGATCCCAAAGATCGCCAACCCGCCGAGCACCATCCCCATCAAGAGGGCAACACTCCAGCCGGAGGGAAGTCCTTCCCTTACGAAAGTGACCATACCCAGGAGGGCAGCGCCTCCGAGATTCATGGCGACGTTCGTGGGCCGGTGGCCTTTCGCCAGCTTGATGCTGACGTTAAAGACCATATATCCCGCAATAGCGAAACCAACCCACATCAGCCCCATCGAGCTGATAGTGAAGTCACCGTAGGTAGTGAACCTTACGGCGACCATTCCTGCCATGAGGGCGTGGCAGACAAGGTCGAACCAGTTGGGCCGCTCGGCGAACGAGCTGGGCCAAAACCGGTTTAACCCAACAAAGAGCGGCCAGCTCAGGCAGGCGAAGCCGTTATAGACAGCTTCAATACCGAGTGAAACTGGCAGGTGATCGTGCGCCCCCCTGAGGCCCGTCGCAATGGCTAGGATCCCGAATGACCCAAGCAAAGCAACAGACCACTTGGGCTTCCCCTTAAGCTGCCCCCGATAGTAAGACGCGGTCACCAACGCCCCGTGGGCGTGGGCCGCCGCCAAAGCGATCAAGCCACCCTTTCCCAGGGAGAGCCAGATCGCCACGTTGAAAAGAAGATAGAACGCGAGGCACTGAAAATGCTCAGCATACAAGCCTCCGTCGAACATGTTGTGAAAAATCTCTGCAAGGATTATCCACGCAGCGCCGTAAATTTTAACACATTTTTACACTTTTGTCAAAGCACGTGATCAATAGAGGCATCGAAGAAACTCTTCTGGTGTCTTCAGGTAAGGAAGTAATTTTAATCCCAGATTTTCAAAAGATTGCGTCTCTTTTTTAAAATGACGGATTTTGACTGAGTCAGGTTCAAAAATATTCTCATCTTCCAGTGAAATACTATTTTTGACATCATACTCCCCTACTTTCAATCGTCGAAGCTCTTTAACGTATCCACCACAACCCAATTTTTGCCCTATATCATAGGCAAGACTACGAATATAAGTGCCGCTACTGCAATGAACTCTTATCGTAAGATACGGCCAACGGTAAGCCAGTATTTCAAGCTCATGAAACACGATTTTTCTGGGAGAAAGGTGAAAAGTTTCACCCCTTCGGGCTAAATCATAGGCTCGCTTCCCATCAATATGGATAGCCGAAAAAATGGGAGGAATTTGCTCTCTTTCTCCTAAAAATTCCTGCACGAGCAATTTTTCTATTTGTTCAAAAATGGGAATCGAAAACGTCGAAGAAATTTCAAAAGTTTTCACCTGTCCATCGGCGTCATACGTGTCCGAAATCGCCCCCAACTGAATAGTCACCTCGTATACTTTATCTTTTTTTTGTAAGAGTTGGAGTGATTTCGTCGCCTTTCCGATAGCAAAAATCATTAATCCTGTCGCTAATGGGTCAAGAGTCCCGGCAAACCCAATTTTTTTCTCATTTAAAATTTTACGAAGCAAGGCGACACAAGAAAAAGAAGTAACATGCCGAGGCTTATCAATCAACAAAAAACCGATCATAGAAAGAAAAAATATACTCAGAATTACAACTGTACCATCACCTCGCGGCTTAAAATGTTTCTTACAGTTTTTCGATCATCCCAGGGTATGCTTTTGCCATGGATAACTTGAATTTCTTCAGCTCCTTTTCCAGCAATAACCACCGTATCTCCCGGCTGAGCTAACGTTAAGGCCAAAGTAATAGCCTCTTCCCTTGAGGGAATTTTCCAAAAAGAGTCACCTTCTTTACGCTTAATTCCACCGGCAATATCTTCAATAATATGCCACTCATCCTCTTCATAGGGATCATCATCAGTGAGAATAATAAAGTCGGCAAATTCATCAGCTGCCTGCCCCATTTTAGGACGTTTTGCTTTATCCCGGCCACCTCCGGTGGCTCCAAAAACAACATATAACTTTCCTTTCGTTAAATCCTTATAAAGGTGCAATAAACTTCTCAGTGATTCCGTCGTATGAGCATAATCCACAATAACGGTAAAAGGTTGACCGCAATCGATGGACTCAAATCGGCCTGGAATAGCGGAAGCTTTTTCAAGAGCCGTTTTAATAACGGTAACGTTTATATTATTTGATAAAGCAACTGAAGCAGCCGCTAAAGCATTATAGACGTTAAATTGGCCTGGCAATTTTAATTGAATCTCTACCTGATGATTCGGAACACGTAAAACAAAAGATGATCCATGAGGAAGTAAGGCAACATCTATGGCTGAACAGGAACCTGCCCCAACACCGTAAGTAAATTTTTTATCCGCCATAAATTGATCAAAAAAAGCAAAGTGGGAATCATCCTGGTTGAGAATCGCAACTTTTTGAATAAGTGGTTTTCTCTTTGAACGGTTGAGACGTTCAAATAAAAGGCCTTTGGTTCTCAAATAATTATCAAATCCTCCATGATATTCCAAATGATCTTCACCTATATTGGTGATAACAGCCGTATCAACATTAATTCCCCAAATACGGTTTTGCGTGATGGCATGGGAAGAAACTTCCAAAACAGCATGAGTACATCCCTCATTCACCATTTTTCGCAACATTTTCTGAAGAAAAAAAGGACCAAGGGTCGTCACTTTACTGGCATTTGTCCAGGTAAGTCCGGCAACCTGAAAATTGATAGTGGAGGTCATTCCCACCTTATACCCTGCCTCCGTTAAAACTCCGGCAATTAAATTAGTCGTCGTAGTCTTTCCTTTCGTTCCCGTTACGGCAATAACCTGCAAACTATTTGCTGGAAAACGATAATAAAGACAAGCGAAAATTGCCAGCACTTTGTGATAAAGCAAACGAACCGGATGTAAAGGAGAAATACTGTTTTTTAAATATTGAAGCATAAGTATTACTTTTCAACGGATGATTGCTCCTGAAATAAAATACGGACAGAATCCACATCATGACGAATTTGGCGTTTAAGACTATCCATACTCTCAAAATCTGCCGTATTTCTTAATTTTTCATATACTTCAATTGTCACGGCATGGTTATATACATCACCCGAAAAATCTAAAATATGGACTTCAAGGCATGGTTCCTGTAAACCAAGAACTTTACGGGGGCCAAAATGGAGCGCCCCCTGATACCATTGATCCAAAACAAAAACACGACTTGCATACACTCCGAAAGGTAGATTACAGGAGTCGAAGGCGACATTAATAGTGGGAAATCCGAGTTTTCGACCCATCAACCTGCCTTTTACGACAGTCCCCTGAATGACAGCAAGAGGCTTCATATTCATATATCAAAATAGCGGCGATAAAATTAAGTTTCTGGGACGAACTCTATGAGTCCGTATCCTCCCTCTTCCCTTTTATAAACGATAGAAAACTTTTTAGTAGCAATATTCAGAAACGCGAAAAAAGAATGATCGAGAAGTTCCATTTGCTCAATAGCCTCTTCCTCATGCATGATAGGCATCTTATCGACCATTTTGCGCTTAACGATTTTAGGTTCAACCTCTTCCGCCTGATGGGCCTCAACGGTCTCTTCAAGCGTCGACGTCGGAATCCATTGTCCCGTCTTGTCCCGACGATGTTTTTTTCCTTTATAACGCTCTAACTGTTTTTTCAGTTTCTCAACAGCAACATCAATCCCCTCTTCTACCGTGGTGGAAAATACTTCAGCCCGAATAACCGAATGAGGAACGAACATGGTCACTTGAACGGTAATATTTTTATTGGACGTTTTGATTTTATTAGATTCGACATCCACTCGAACATAGGTCGATTCATCAGCCACTTCCTCTCCAAGAGAAACCAAATGTAAAACTCTTTTTTTAATGTAATCGCACTGAGCATCACTTAAACTAATATGCCGATCGAAAATTTGGATATTCATAATTCATTCACATTAAAAAATAACGAACCCATTATAACCAGTATGGGCAATTTCCACAATCAACAGGAGACAAGAGGGTTTTTTTTCAACAGGCTCCTACATCATCGGCTTCACTAAATCAAAAAGCACCTTTTCTGGATCAAGAGATTTTGTAACTCCCGAAGCAACCAAAACCCCCATAGCCCCATATTCTAATGAAAGCCTTACATCCTCACCCGTTTTAATACCCGCACCAACTAAAACTTTTCCTTTACCAATCATAGCCACAGCATCTTTCACAAGTTGTGGCTCGGCAGTTGTCACGGAAATATCACCACCAATAAGTTCAGGCGGTTCAATAGCAATGAGGTGGGGATCCAGTTCGGAGACAGCTTTTCCCGTGTAAGCGCTATCAGCACAGACAATAGTAAAAAGATCGAGGGTACGGGCCATATTGATAGAACGCTCTAAATGCTCCAATGAAATTTTTCGCTCAGCATGATTTAAAAGTGATCCATAAGCACCAGCTGTCTTTAAACTATGAGGAGTCACATGACCGGTAAAAGCACCTTCCTGGGCAACATCGAAATGTTGGCCTAAAACAGGGATATTAACAGCTTCCGATACCATACGAAGATCAATCGCTTGAACGGCAATAGCAATAGTCACTCCCGTTTTTTGAGCAACTTTCGCATGGATCTTTGCTAGTTCAAGAGCTTTTTTACCACTCGCTTGTGGGTACGTTTTAAAATTAACGATTAAAACAGGAAAATTCATAATACGTCAAGTGTAACTCAAGAATACCGATTCATCAAGTTTGACGGGTGGTCATAATTTTGCTATAATTTTAAGATTTTAAAAAAACAACATGTTCGAACAAAAACAAAAACAACTGTGTTATAGTGTAACTTCCGCCTCTTATATAAAAGCAAAGAGAGCTACTTTCTTTGAACCGATGGGTGAAAAAGCACCAAGCAGTTCTTTCGCGCTAGCAGTAAGAGAAAACATGGAAACCAAAAAAAAGATCAATGGAGAAGCTGAGTTCATAGCATTAGACAGAGGAAAGACCATCGAAAATTTGGCCAAAAGTATTTCGTTAGAAAAATTCCAGGAATATAAAAGTAAAATCGAAACGCTTATTAAATCGCAATTGAATGAGGGCGAAACTCTCGAAACTCTTTGGAAACATGTGGAAAAGCAGTACGGTGAAAAAAATTACGAAAAAATACTTATGGTAGTACTCAATAGCTTACTCAAATTTTACGGCGTCAAGAAAAATGGTGAAAAAGAAGAAATAGATATATCCGGGATTTTAGACCAAAAAATGAAGGCTCACTCCAGTATCGGGGAAGTGCATGCCATAGAAAGAAACAAAGAAATACTCAACACCCGGACAGCCTTAAGCGAATTGCTGACTGACATACAGGGAAAAACAACCTAAATAAAAATCAAATAAACCAAGCTCCTATGCTTAAAAACAAATACATCACCAACTGCCTTATTCAGGCTATCATCCATGAAACTGGATTCACCAAAAATAGACGTCTGGTTTTTCAGGTAAAAGGTCCTGAAGGCAAAGTTGAAGAAGAAAAGAAAACCGAAGCGCAGGATAGATATATTTCCCCAGAAGATAAAGCAAAACTGCATAATACTACAAAAGGAGTGGAGTTTACCGGTGATTATAATAAAGATCTCGATAAATTAGCGGGTGTAGTTTATCCTAATGAAAAATCCAATTGGAGGAAACTCTACAAACAGGATTTGGAAGCAGCCATAGTAGAAAAATTAAGCAAAGGCGAAGGGAGTAGTATGAGTATCAACACTTTCTGGAATGCTTACAAAGGAAATACTAAAACCCTTGATATTAAAAATGGAAAATTCTTATTTATTGGGGCAAATGGAGAAAATAGACAAGATGAGTTGGCTAAAAATTTAAAATTCGACGCAAAGAAAAAAGGCCCTCTCACACCGCAAGAGCAGGTAACAAAAAAGCTTTCAGAATCTATTTCTGCATTTCGAACCAATGAGGTATCACTTGAATTCCAAGAATATAAGAAAGCATCAAGCGTCGATATCACTCCAACGGTTAATGAAGATTTGCAGAAAACTTTCGGAAAAAATGCCAAAATAAGCATCAGCAAGGAAACCGTTCCAATGGGCAATGTCACGCTCATGAATGA
>CAYSYL010000064.1:0-7315 GCA_964435355.1 uncultured Candidatus Peribacteria bacterium
GTCTGGGGGCCGTCGTGGCTTTGAAAGTTTTGGAAAAGGTGCCAGTAAAAATTGCCGGACTCATATTAGCGGGCGGTTTTATTGAACCACATTTCTTGGATAAACCACGGCCTTTCTCCTCCTCATTTTCCTGGAATTTTGATTTTGAAAAAATCGTATCAAATGTTAATTTTATAAGGATATTAAGTGACAGCACCGATTATGCCATACCTGAAGAACAAGGGATTTTACTGCAAAAAAAACTTTCCGGTAAACTTTTTAAAGTTCAAGCCGAAGCTCCTCATTTTATGGCTTTGGAAGAGCCGAGTATTTTACGACATATCCTCCCTTAACCCTCTTGTATGCCTCTTTATCAACCGCTGATCTCGGAAAAAAAATGGCAAAAAAAATGGACTGAAACCGGCGTATTTCGTATCAATTTACATGATGATTCCAAGCCAAAGTACTACAACCTGGTGATGTTTCCCTACCCTTCCGGCGATAAACTGCATATAGGGCACTGGTATAATTACGCTCCGGCCGATTCCTGGGGACGTTTTATGCGACTCCTAGGGTACAATGTTTTTGAACCTATCGGTTTTGACAGTTTCGGGCTTCCGGCTGAAAATTATGCCATCAAGACGGGAACTCCTCCTTTTGAAACCACTGAGAAAAACATTGCTTATATGGAACAGCAATTGAGGGCTATGGGAACGATGTATGATTGGGATAAGGAGGTCGTGACGAGTCGACCGGACTATTATAAATGGACGCAATGGGTGTTTTTGGAAATGTATAATAAAGGACTGGCCTATCGCAAAAAGGCTCCCGTTAACTGGTGTCCTTCGTGTCAAACGGTTCTGGCCAATGAGCAAGTTGATGATGGAATCTGTGAGCGTTGTAAAACAGAAGTAACAAAAAAGGACCTGACTCAATGGTTTTTTAATATTCGTGCCTATGCTGAAGAGCTTTTGAAATTTGAAGGACTCGAGTGGCCGGAAAAAACTCTTCTCATGCAAAAAAACTGGATCGGAAGGAGTGAAGGTAGTGAGGTTTGTTTCGAAATTGTTGATGAAAATCGAAAGAAGCTCAATAAAAGCATCCGTATTTTTACGACACGAGTCGATACTCTTTTCAGTGCTGCTTTTTTAACGTTGGCACCGGAACATGTGCTTGTTTCGGAAATAACGACTATGGCACAGCAGGAAGAAATGCAAAAGTATATTGAGCAAGCCCGCAAGGAGACCGATATCACAAGAACAGCTGAAGACCGGGAAAAAACTGGGGTCTTTACCGGAGCCTATGCCATGAATCCTATTAATGGAGATCTCATTCCAATATGGGTAGGAGATTTTGTTTTAGTCCACTATGGAACGGGAGCTGTTTTTGGAGATGCCCATGACATGAGAGATTTCCTTTTTGCCAAAAAGTACCATATACCTCTTAAAACAACCATCAAACCAGCTGACGGAGGCGATGATTCTCGCATACGATCGTTAGAGGAGTGTTTTACGGAGGATGGCATTTTGTATAATTCAGCTGAATTCGATGGATTATCTTCCGAAACGGCACGAAAAAAAATTACTGAAAAACTTATCACCTTACAGGCCGGCCGATTTGTCGTTAACTATAAGCTGAGAGATTGGCTTATTTCCAGACAACGGTATTGGGGGGCTCCTATTCCAATGATTTTATGTGAAAAATGTGGGGATGTGCCGGTACCGGAAAAAGACTTACCCGTACTCCTTCCTGAAAATGTTAAAGATTATAAGCCGAAAGGAAAATCTCCGCTCGCAAGCATTCCTGAATTTGTCGAAACGAAATGTCCGAAGTGCGGTGGGGAGGCTTCCCGTGAAGTCGATACCATGGACACTTTCGTGGATTCCAGTTGGTATTTCTTGCGCTATCTTTCTCCTCAGAGTGCTGACAAGGCGTATGATTTGACGATGAATAAAAACTGGATGCCGGTCGATATGTATATCGGGGGGCCGGAGCATGCCTGCATGCATCTTTTATATGCACGTTTCGTCCATAAAGTTTTGGTCAATGATCGTCAGAGTGAGCCTTTTAAACGATTGGTACATCAAGGACTTATTACGAAAGATGGGGCAAAAATGTCGAAATCAAAAGGGAATGTCGTTTCTCCTGATCAGTTTGTGGAGAAGTATGGCAGTGATATTTTCCGTATGTATTTAATGTTTATGGGACCCTTTACCGAAGGTGGAGACTGGAGCGACAAAGGAATAACCGGTATTGCGCGTTTTGTCGAAAAATTTTACGTTTTGATGACGGAACCGATGAAGAAACTAAATGTTTCATCAGAGTCGAAGGAATATGAATCACTTCATGCCTCTTTTCAGAAAAATTTACATCAAACCATCAAAAAAGTTAGTGAAGACATGCAGAAATTTCAATTTAATACCACCATCGCTGCTCTCATGCAGTTTGTAAATCAGGCTCAAAAAACAGGGCTGGACGAGGAAAGCAAGAAATTAGCCACCTTATTGATTGCGCCTCTTGCTCCTCACTTAGCTGAAGAAATCTGGGAAAAATTGGGACACGCATATAGTATTTTCGACCAACAATGGCCAAAATATAATGAAGCATTGGCTTTGGAAAACAGATTGACGCTCCCTGTCCAGGTAAATGGGAAATTACGCGGCCAAATTCAGGTAGACTCGGGAACCAGTTCGGAAGAAATTTTGCGCTTAGCGCGGGAAAACGAAAATACTTCGAAATATATCGAAGGAAAAAATATTATTAAGGAAATTTACGTTCCCGGCAGACTTGTGAGTTTTGTGGTACAATGAGAAGAATCAAAAAGCTTTGCCTAAGATTCTTTTTCTTTACACTCTGCCGAGCATGAGCATTGTTCTCGCGCTCTTTTCCACCTTTTTTAACGCTCTCGGCATCACTCTTAAGTCCCGACTCGTTAATAAAAAATTCAAGGAACATATTTCTGCTCAACAAAGATTAACCACCGGCGCTACGGTCAATGTTGTTTTACTTTGTTTACTCGCCATGGCCGTTATTGCTTTTCTTTCTTATGTATTATTTCACCCGACCTTCTTTCCTAAACCTTATAGCAGGTTGGGCTGGATCGGCATAAGCATTGGGCTTGAGAGTATCTATATTATTGAACGAATATTGAAGACGATAGCTTTTGGAATAGGTGATACAACGGTCATTGCTGCCCTTTCGAGCATTACCCCTCTTTTCATTTTGTTTTTTGATTTTCTTTTTTTGAAAGAAAATATCACCGTTCAAAAAATTATTGGGACGACGCTTCTGGTCGGAGCCATTTTGGTAGCTGTCATTAAGTTTTAGGTTTTCATACTTTAAAAATTTCTTTCAAGCACAGTTCACCATATTGCCTATCAAGTTCAATACTGTTCATTTTGCCATTTTTTTTTCACTGATATAATAAACAGTACTTGAGTTACTTTATGGGTTCTATTCATTTTAAAAAAAGTGGGTTCACACTTATTGAAATTTTAATCGTCATAGCCATCATGGCTATGCTCTTTGTTTTTTCCGCACGAGGATTTGTTAATTCTAAGGGAAGTTTTCTTTTTATCAACACTTCCCAACAGTTGGTAGCTTCCGTTCGTGAAGCGAGAAGTTATGCCATTGCAGGAAAAGCCCAGTTAGACTACACCGATTACGACCGTGATGGTTTTAATGCTACCACTTCTCCTCCCGATGGCCCGGATTACGTGGCTCCAGCTCACTATGGCATTCATTTTGATTTAACGGCAAAAAAAATACTTCTGTTTGCCGATATTCATAGTAATAGCGAAACGGGAACTCCCGTTGAAGGGGTTTTTGAGCCGCCTAATACACCTGTTGGGACCTATCAGGCGGGCAAAGATTTGATTTTGTCGGTATATACCTTACCAGATGCCTACCATTTAATTATTAAAGAAAACGCCAGTAATATCTTTTATAGTCCGGTTCTTGCAGATACGCGTTTCGATGGAGGAGCCATTAATTCCGCGCTCCACTTTGGAATAGCTGAAGTGGATGGAAGTCGAATAAAATGCTTTAGTATTCATGTTGTGTCGGGAATTCCCGAAGAAGTGGATTCCGCGGAATGTTTGTAAAATATCTTTATGAATTTTAAAAAATTGTCACGAGGAGAAACATTTATCGAAGTTATCATGGCCTTATTCGTGATTTCGCTTGGTGCCGCTACCGCGACTACTTTGATTGTCAATTCCCTCCGTTCCAACATCTTTAGCCGCGATACACTCGTCGCCTTAAACTTAGCCGTTGAAGGAGTTGAAGGCATACGGGACATTCGTGATACTAATTGGCTTCGTTTCGGGTATGATAAAAAAAACTGCTGGAATATGATGCCCGATACCGTTCAAGGGACAGATTGTCAGGATGTCACCCACTTGATTCAGGAAGGCAATTATACGATTGGCCTTCAACCTTTAACTTTCGGCTGGTCATTACATAAAAGTGCTAACGATACTGATATTCTTAACCTTGGCGATGGAATTACTTCCATGGACTATCAATATCGTCTGATTTTGACGGATATCGATAAAACAATGGACAGTAACATTAATGGGAAATTGGATGACGACCCTGACATTTATACCGACTCCACTTCCGCTGATTTAGCAGTAGGTGTTGAAAAGAGCAAATTTTTTCGAATGATCCGGATTATTTACACTGATCCTGCCGATGAGGCCAATAGTATGCTTGTTCAATCGGTTGTGCAGTGGGTGGGAAGTGGAACAGTTCATCAAATAACCCTGAGTTCCATTTTGACCAATTATTAGACCATAGCGACAAGATTTCTCTTTTCTCGCCCATCCTGACAAAGACAAATACTGCTGCTGCCTCAAAAATGAATGGCAGGGACAAGCAGGTCTTTGCCAGGAGAACGATGAGGTATGTTATTCAAATACCTCTTATCAGCGAAAGCTGCGGAGTTATCCTATCAATCCTCTTTAAAATTTTTCTAAAAAATACCTATTTTCATATATTTTTGTGCTAGAATAACAACGATTCTTTCAACCGTATGACCTATTACCACAAACGTTCAGGGGTTTCCCTGCTTATCGCTCTCGTTCTTACCGGATTACTGGTTCTTTTTGGCTTATTCACCAGCAGTATTGTGTTAAGCTCCGTACGACAATCCACCGAAACAACCCGCTCCAATCAGGCATTTTATGCGGCCGAAGGAGCTTTAGAAATGGGACTACTAGAAAATTCCCTTCATGGAGCAGGTTACTCTTCTCCGGTAAAAAACATCGATATGTTTTTAAAGGTATGTGGGGCCAATCTAACTCCTGAATGCATCGCACAAATGGCTCCGGCTTCTGGAACAGTACAAATAGAAGGACAGGTTGCCGCTACCGCTAAGTTTACGGGAACGACTCCCGAGTGGTATGGCATTCCAACTCCGGGTACCGGCACGGCCGGCAAGAATTGTGATCCTTTACAGGCTTCTACCTCAGCTCCTTTTGAGTATCCTGAAGGCAGCAATCTTACGTACGAGCCGGAAGATCATCCCTGTAACTGGAATATTTTGAAAGTGGGCGAAGTGGCAACTATCCCTTTGTATACCTATAACGCCAATGGAGATATCGTCAATTTATTGACGAGTAATTCGCAGTTGAAGTTGAAAATCCGAACACCGTGCAAAAATGGGGAGTATGTTTGTCCTGCCGGATTGACTCGATTTGGATGGGATTTAAATAATGGCGATCCGCAGTATGATGGAAATGATCCGATTGTGACGTGGCAAATTGTAGGAACGGATTCGACAGGGGTGCAGAGTTATAGGTTGGGGCCGTATATTTACCTTGATGGAAATACTATTAACCCTCTTTCAACTATTATTACTGAAATCAAAATAGGAAGTGTCAATACTGCCGCTTTGGATTACAAAGTCCTTGATCATAACTCACTCGGAACTGATGACAATAATTGTACGGGAAAAATGATCAATTTTCTTACCAATAATTTTACCGGGGTTTTTGGGTGTGATGCGGGAACTCCTTCATGGAATACGCAGACCATGACGAAACCGGTGCTCACTTTCACCATTGTTCAAACCATGAAAAGTGACCAAAATGAAACCATTCCCTCACTTGAGTATCAGATTTTAGCAGATACCTCTTTGGCCCCTATTAATGCCACTCAAATTATCACTGCTGAGGGCTTTGCCGGCTCATTTAAGCAGACTTTGCAGGTGAAACAACCGAAGTCCAGCAGTTTGCCGGAATATGTTATTCAACAATAATTATTTCAACTTGACAAGTGCTGTAATAATTTGCTAGGATTGGTCATCATAATCTTCATACCCTATGTCGACTAATAAAATTTCAGAAGGTTCTGGTGTTTTTGCTTCCCTTCGAAAGGTGGCGGCTCCCCTCAGCCTCGCTGCTGCTACGGCTTTAGGTTCAACGGCTTGTTCTGATGTCAATAATGTCCTTAATGATAAAAATGTTGATTCCACCGCTCAAGCATTAGATTTAACGAACCCTTTTGATACGTTTCAAGCGCTTCCGAGTGCGTTAACCGGCGGATATCGGGTTACTGCTGGGCATCTTTTCGATTATGGCAATGGGTTAGCTGACCTTACTTATAGGCGTCAAGAAGCTGATAAACATCATGTTTATGCGAGCCAGCTGGACATAGCTACTGGACAGTTTAGTGCCCCGTGGGAAGTGCTCGGTTTAGAAAGTTTTGCAGACATTGACCAGGTAGTGCCTTATGATAACGGGACCAGAGCGTATGTTAATGCTGTTCATTTGCCCGATGAGTGGTCAGGAGGTCTCTATGACTGCGAGTATGATCCGAATTTGGTAGCCGCTAACTGTACCACTCCTGAAGTAGGGCTTGACGATAGTTCAAGTGGCATTGCGGGCGTTGCCGTTGATCCCCAGACAGGCATTTCTTATGCTTCGACAACTTTAGCATCTGCCAAAGCTCGCCCGTGGGTCAAAATTCCGGGAGGATCCTGGCAGCTCATGCCGAAATTTCAGAATGATCCCAATAATATTAGAATGAATGACGTTAAAAATGGGATCATTATTTATACAAAGTTAACACCCGGTGGGGATAAAATCTATTATAGACCTTTAAGTGCTGACGGGCTTGATGCTCTCGATCCGGAACTCCTTTTTGAAAGTAGTGATCCGATGAGCCAAAAAATAAATGTTCAGAATTCATATCAAGCGTATTTTACCGAAATAACCGCTACCATTGGAGGTACGGAGATAACGAGAATGGCATGGACCAGTAATAATAACTATGCCGGCGTTACTGATTCAAGTTTTTTCACTATGTACACTTCTTCTCAAAGTAAATTTGT
>CAYSYL010000065.1:0-2134 GCA_964435355.1 uncultured Candidatus Peribacteria bacterium
GAATACGTCAAGCTTCATCCTTTCACTCCGGAGGAATTAGATGTTATTTTAGGACGAACGGCGATGGAAAAACGATTTTCCCGTGTTCAGTATGTCCTTCAGATACAGGCTTTATTACGGGAAGGACATTTAACGGCCTTAAAAGATGGTACTCATGATCGTATCGGGTACTACGATCAGGAAGGAAAATTTTTGATGTCTCCACCTTACTTGGATCTTTTGGCTCTAATGAAGTTATACCACGATATCTACTTATCTAAAGATGTCACTTTTAGTTTGGTTCCTGCCCATTTGCATGAAGTAGCTGCTGATTCTTTACCTCTCAATACCGACCAAAAGCTGGCTGAACGATTTGAAGGGTGGAAATTTTTAGCGACGGTTCATATTTCTCCTACGGAGGCAAAAACTTATAATCTTTTAACAAGAACTCCTGTAGCGGCGATTGCTTCGACCGTTAAAAATTCAACTGCCGAAGCGGCGGTTATTCCTTATCCTCCACAGGGCAGTGGAGTTTTCACTACTTCTTCGATTGATAAAGATTCTCCTACAGGGACTGGAGGTTCTTCTCCCTGTCCACCTCCACTGTAATGAGCGCACTTCTTTGTTTATTCGTTCAACAGTTTATTGATGGCATTGGAGGCCTCTTTGGCCTGTTGTACTTTTTTATCGACTTTTTCGATCGTTTTTTCGATATTTTCTTTTGTTTCTACTACTTTATCGGCGGCTTCATGAGCCTGGTTATCGATATCGGCTACGTTTTTTTCAACCTGCTGGCAACCGGTTATAAGCACGAGAGAAAAGAAACCTATCAAAAGGAGCTTTTTCATATAAAAAGAGTTATTCTGCCTGGGAAAAAAGTTTTTTGAAATCCCCGTTGAAACGATTCAGGAAGTTGTGGGTATCGAGTATGTCATTTTTTGTTACCGGATTGGTCGGTTGGGTATGTATGCTCAATTCGGCCGGTTTGTTACCTTTTTCAACAATACTGACATGAACCAGCAGTTGATTTCGGCATTTGAAGCAGCTGAAATGAAACAATGCTTCATCAGCCATCGCAGAAACGATCCACATACTTTCCTCAGAAAACTTTCGATGGCAAACGTGGCAGTTTACCTCTTTTTTCAAGTGTTGAATTATGGCTTTTAGTTCAGCGTAGTTCATATTTTTTTAGTTAAAACCATTCTCATATTGCCTTTTTTTCTATTATTTGTAAATGGTTGAAATTTTTCTTCACTTTTCGAGTTCTTTGAGGCTTAATTTATAGACGTTCAGATCTACAAATCCTTCTATTCCTTTTATCCTTCCTCGATTCTTATACTGCCAGAAAATCCACTGAGGCCATTGCGAGCTATCGGGTTCTTTGAAAAGATCTCTTACCCATAAATTATAGCTTTTATACTCGTTTTCATCCTTTATATATGTTTTATAAAACTCATTGGTTATATAGAGAATTGGCTTTTTCCCATAATGTTTTTCCAGGAGCGTGGCACATTTTAAAAGTTCGCTTTTTAGTTCCTCTCGTGAGGGTCTTTTTTTGCTGTTTCCTCCGAATTCCAAATCTATGGCTGGAGGAAGTGAGGTCTTTTCTACCGGAACGGTTCGAATAAAATTTTCAGCTTGTTTGTCGCCATTTATTCTTAATGAATAGAAAAGGTAGGCTCCCCGGAATGGGATGTTTTTTTGTGATATTTTCCAGTTTTCCTGAAATTTTTCATCCTGAAGATCATCACCTTCGGTAGCTTTAATGTAGGCGAAATCTATATTTTCTTTTCCCACTTTTTCCCAATCGATAATTCCCTGGTGGTGTGAAACATCAATTCCATGGACTGGATATTTTAGGGAATCTGGATAGACAAACCATATGATGCCATTATCGAGTAATACGAAAAAAATGATGCCCAGTCCTATTATGAGGGTAATAACCCCGACTAACTTTTTCATTTTTATGGCTGATCTAACAGATGGAGCGCTTTTTGAATTCTTGCGAGGCTTTCCTCTTTTCCCAGGGTCCACAGGAGTTCGAATGTCCCAGGTGAATACTGTTGTCCGCTTAAGGCAACACGGAGTGGCCATAAAAGCTGGCCGTTCGAAATCCCTATTTTCGTCGCTAGAGCCAACATATACTCTTTAAGCG
>CAYSYL010000065.1:2144-6371 GCA_964435355.1 uncultured Candidatus Peribacteria bacterium
CCTCTTTATCGACTTTCATTTTGGGATTGTAGATAAGATCGGGAGAGTACTCTTTCAGATCAAAATAAAAACTGACATTTTGGACTATTTCCCCTGGATTTTTCAATATTTTCTCTTCAACGGTGAGAAGGGCTTTTAAGAGGAGTTCTTTTTTTCCTAACCATTCGGAAGGAATATATTTCTGACAAAGGTTCAAGAGAAGACTTCCACGATAAGCTTCAATTTTTTTATTGAGTACATCGGACTCCCTTTCTAATTCTTTCATTTTTTCTGCTTCTTTATTTACTTTTTCCAGGAAAATTTTTCTTTGCCATTCAAAGTTAAACCAGTTGAGTTTTTCGATATCAAAAATAGCGCCAGCTTTATGAACTTTTTCGAGGGAAAATTTTTCTATCAGTTCATAAATTGAAAAAATCTCTTTTTCTTCACCACCTCCCGGATGCCAACCCAAAAGCGCTATAAAGTTAATAACGGCTTCTTTTACATAGCCTTTTTCCAGGTATGATTCGACACTGACATCTCCCTGCCTTTTGGAAAGCTTGGTTTTATCTTTATTGAGTAGGAGTGGGATATGGGCAAATTCTGGAGGTTGCCACCCGAAGGCTTCATACAGCAGAATATGCTTTGGGGTTGAAGGGAGCCACTCTTCCCCACGGATGACATGAGTTATTTCCATTAAATGATCATCTACCACGTTGGCTAAATGGTAGGTGGGGAAATTATCGGATTTCATGAGTACCTGATCATCAATGGTCGAGGTTTCGAAACTTACTTTCCCCCTGATCCGGTCCGAAAATTTGAGAAATTTTCCATGAGGTATTTTTTGACGTATGACATAAGATTCGCCGGCATTTTTTTTCTGCTGTATGTCTTCCTCACTCAGCTTAATACACGCCCTATCATACATCGGAGCAAGGCCGCTTTTTTCCTGATTTTTTCTCATTTCATCAAGTCTTTCGGAGGTACAAAAACACAAGTATGCCGCTTTTTTTTGTATGAGTTCTTCCGCATATTTTCTATAAAGTTCCGTTCTTTCGGATTGAATATACGGGCCAAATTTCCCATCCTTTCCCGGGCCTTCATCATACTCAAGTCCCATGAGATTCAGGGTATTCAAAAGACTTTCGATGGCTCCTTTTATATATCTTTTTTGATCGGTATCTTCTATTCGCAAAATGAAGACGCCTTTTTCTTTTTTGGCTAAGAGGAAATTATAAAGGGCGGTTCTAAGACCTCCAATGTGTAAAAATCCCGTCGGGGATGGTGCGAATCGTACGCGTATCATAGTCTTTTCAAAAATTGATTTTTCCGCTATATTATCAGTGTTTTTTATTTTTTTTCAAGTATGGTTCGTCGAAGACGCAAGGCCTTGGCTCGAAGAAAAGGTTCCAGGAAGTCCGGTTTTGCCTTTG
The DNA here is from genome assembly GCA_964435355.1 of uncultured Candidatus Peribacteria bacterium. Taxonomy (GTDB): domain Bacteria; phylum Patescibacteriota; class Gracilibacteria; order UBA1369; family UBA1369; genus CAYSYL01. The sequence continues at coordinate 3,557 of CAYSYL010000065.1, forward strand.
AAATTCAGGCTTCATTGCTCCGTGAAATTTGGGCTATCACTCATTTGGCTCTCGGCGTTTTTACCTTGCTAAGCCTCTTGAACAGTTTTGGAGTAGTCGGCGAAGTATGGATAGCTGTTTTGCGTCCAACCCTCGGTTTTGGTGTTAATATTTTTCCTTTTATTTTCCTGGTTTCGGCTTTGATGCTTTTTTTCTCCAAGAAAGTAAGTTTTCATCTGTCCCGTGTTTTAGGAATTGTTTTCCTGATGGTATCTGTTTTGAGCATTTTGCATCTTTACGTCCCCATGAGTGATTTATATCCCGAAGCTCAAGCGGGACATTTTGGGGGGTTAGTGGGTTTTGTCACTAATTTTTTGTTCCGTGAAATTCTCAATATGGGAACGTTGGGGGCGAGTGTCGTTTTTATCACTATGTTTTTAATTGGAACAATTTTGACTTTTGAGATTTCACTTACCGCTTTATTTTCTTTTTTTAATCCTCAGATCCGGCTGGTTCGCCAAAGGAATACTTCACTGAAAGATGAAGAGGAAACATCTCCCGTTGAATCGTATGATACTTCAGAACAGGAAACGGAGGAAGAAGCTCTTAGTGAAGAGGATGTGGAACGGGAGCGCTTTAAAATGCGACAGGAAGATGAAGGGAATGTTGTCACTATTAAGCGTGCTCAAATAATGGCCGATGAAAAACAGAAGGCCCGGACGATTAAAATCAAGGAAGAAAAGGAAGAAGTTCCCGTTGATTCGGCCTATGGGGCCACAGCTGAGGAGTTTGTCTGGACCCCTCCTTCTCTTGACCTTCTCAATCCCGCAGTTCCCGACGTGGCTTTGGATGACGCTTTTTTGCAGGATAATGCCAAGAAGATTCGTGAGAAGCTGAAACAGTTTGGACTGGAGGTGGAAATGCACGAAGTGCACGTAGGCCCGACCGTTATACAATATACCTTGCGGCCTCATGAAGGAATAAAACTTTCGAAAATCACGGCTCTTAAAAGCGATTTGGCTCTTGCTTTGGCCGCCCAAGCCATTCGTATTGAAGCTCCCATTCCGGGAAAATCTTTGGTGGGTATCGAGGTCCCGAATGACCACCGATCACTCGTTCATTTACGGGAACTTTTGCAAAGCAAGGAGTATGAAGAGATTGAATCGAACTTACGATTGCCTCTCGGAAGAGATGTTGCCGGGAAACCGGTGTGTGGAGATTTAGCTTCCATGCCTCATTTATTGGTGGCTGGAGCGACGGGATCGGGAAAATCTGTCGGAATGAATACTTTCTTGGTTTCATTGATGTATCAAAATTCACCGAAAGATTTGCGTCTTATTTTGATCGATCCGAAAAGAGTTGAAATGGGAAATTATAATAACATTCCTCATCTTTTGACTCCGGTTATTACTGATCCGGGGAAAGCGGCGATTGCTCTCCGTTGGGCCGTGGCTGAAATGAATCGCCGGTATCAGCGTTGTGCTGAATATCGTCATCGAAGTCTGACGGAATATAATGCCTGCATGGAATCCCATGAGGAGGGACGTGAACTTTCCGGTCATGAAAAAATGTCGAATATTGTCATTGTCATCGATGAGTTGGCCGATTTGATGATGGCCGCCGGAAAAGAGGTGGAGGCTTCTATTTGTCGCATCGCTCAGATGGCTCGTGCCGTTGGAATGCATCTTATCGTTGCCACCCAGCGTCCATCGGTGGATGTCATTACAGGTCTTATAAAAGCGAATATTCCAGCCCGTATTGCTTTTGCCGTAAGTTCTTCCATCGATTCCAGAACTATTTTGGATGGTGTCGGAGCGGAAGATCTTTTAGGAAAAGGAGATATGCTTTTCTTGCCCGGCGGTATGAGCAAGCCTATGCGTGTTCAAGGTATTTATATTTCACCGAAAGAGATTGAACGGGTTACTAATTATGCCAAAGTGGTAGCTCCTGCTGATTATGTTGATGAAATTACTTCTCCCCGTGTTGCCCAGGAAAAAGTGGTGGGTATTCCGGAAAGTAACTTGGCTGAAATGGATGATGATGCTTTGTATCAGCAGGCGCTCGATATTGTCGCCGAATCGCGAAAAGCTTCCGCTTCGTTACTTCAGAGACGACTTAAACTTGGTTATGCCCGTGCCGCCCGGCTTTTGGACTTGATGGAAGAAAAGGGAGTGATTGGTCCGGTGAATGGAGCCAAGCCAAGGGAAATTTATTTAGAGTAATGAGGGCTTTTAAAGGGTTCCTAAAATTATTCCACGCTGTTTCGGGATATTATTTGAGAACCGAAGAAAGGAGTCCCCATACTACCAGGGTGAGAACAAGTATTGTGATGGAAGTACTGACCATTCCAAGTCCTATTATTCTTTGTTCAGGCTTTTTTCCGTATTTTTTCATTATCATGATTCCTCCCACAATATTAAAAAAAGTTCCGGATATTTGTCCCAGGAATGGCTGATTGAAGGAGGTGAAAATTTTAATAACAATGAGAAATATGAAAAAGCTGGCAAAAACTCCCATGAGAAAACTGGTGATTTTTTGTAACAAGCCAGTGCTGTGAGAACTGTTATTGTGAAGCATATTTTCAACGTTTATTAAACATTCCCGTGGCATTTTTTATATTTCTTGCCACTTCCGCAAGGACAAGGATCGTTTCGGCCGACTTCCGGTAATTTTGCTGTTGGAGCATTATTTACCTTTATCACAACAGGGTTTCCGGGAGATGGAGCATCGTTTTCTTCGGAAGGCATGTTAATGATCTGACGAATAGCTCCATTTTTAGCTTCACCTGAAAGTACGGCATCAATTTGAGCTTCATTCGTCATCATTTTTTGAGGCT
>CAYSYL010000065.1:6381-7278 GCA_964435355.1 uncultured Candidatus Peribacteria bacterium
CTGTGCCACTTTCAACAGGTGGTCTGGGACCTGATTTTCAATATTTAACTTAAAGAGAGTATTGATGGTATTACTTTCTATTTCGCTCAGCAGTTTGGAGAACATGATATAGGCCTCTTCCTTGTACTCGATCAACGGGTCTCGTTGTCCATACCCGCGAAGAGCGACACTTTCCCTTAATTGTTGCATGTTATCGATGTGCTCCATCCAAAGGCTGTCGATAACGTGGAGGTATACATTTCGTTCCAAGCGTCTCATGATGCTTTCATCGCTTAGTACCTGCGCTTTTGCCTGATAAGCTTTTATCAAATAGTTTTTAATATATTCGATGAGTTCTTCAGTATGGCCATGATTTTCCAGAGTGTCGCTATCCAGAGAGCCATTTTCGTTTTTATAGAAAGCGTTTATATCGGCAGCTATTTCAGCGTAATCAAAAGGTTTATCGTAATGATCATCTTTATGGGCATGAGTTTCTACTATTTTTTCCACTTCCTTTTCAAGGAGGAGGAGGATATCATTTTCAATCGTTTCACTGCTGAGTACTTTTCTCCGACGGCTGTAGATGATTTCACGATGTTTATTCATGATATCATCATATTCGACGAGGTGTTTGCGTATGTCGAAATGGTATCCTTCCACTTTTTTTTGAGCCCCTTCTATGCCACTGCTCATCCATTTATGATCGATCGGCATATCATCCGGGACTTTCCAGCGATCCATCAAATTTTTCATTTTATCCGATCCGAATAAGCGCATTAAATCATCTTCCATCGAAACAAAGAACTGACTTTCACCAGGATCACCCTGCCGTCCGCTTCGTCCGCGAAGCTGATTATCAATCCGACGTGATTCATGGCGTTCCGTTCCGATAACGGCTAGTCCGCCCAACTCTTTCAC
>CAYSYL010000066.1:0-7202 GCA_964435355.1 uncultured Candidatus Peribacteria bacterium
GCCATACTCCGACGAACTTCCTCTCCCGATGAGACACCAGTCGTTCATGAAAAACAGATCGGAGCTATTTTCCATTGCTGATTTTTCTTCCATCATTATTATTCCGGGGAATGGCCAAGAGCGAAGTTTCATTTTTTCGAAGGCTTCATTGAAACGGATATTGTATTTTAGGGGATCTTCTTTTAAGAGGCATGCCCCCTGACAACGTTCTAACTGGTGCCCAAAACAGGCGGTTTTTGTTTTTTCTATTTGCAATAGTTTTAAGCACAGCGTGTACTTTTTTGCTGCTTCTATAAGATACTCTGTAGCTTTCTTCTTCGACCGGAAAATGCCCATAATATTTTCCAGTTCGGATGCTTCAACTTTTTCCATATATTCAAAATTTACCGTGTCATAGCCATTTTCCGTTTGTATTTTTTGAGAATAACAATATGACGGGTTTTTCGGAGGCGCCGGTTATGAATCGGCAATAATTTTTTAATCATTTCCGATTCCAGTAATAATGCTCCCAGCTCTCCCGGGGTTACCATTGTTTCTATTCGCGCGACGTTTTGGAAAATTTTCATTTCTTTCGTTTCTCTTGAACTTGCAGAGAAATGTGATTGGACCCGTTTTTTTATATTAATGCTTTTTCCTATGTAGAGAGGTGCATCTTTGCTGTCATAAAAAATATAGACACCATGGTTTTCCGGCAGTTCTTCTATCTCTTTTGGATTTAAGGTTGGCGGTATCGGTGCCGCTTTTAAGAGAGGATTAATGTTTTTTGTTATCTCTTCGGACGTAAAACGGCTTTTTATAATTTCTAAAAAATCGTATAGGACTTTGGCATCATCCAGGGCGCGATGACGTCTGTCACAGGGTAGATTGAAGCGATGAATGATTTCATCCAGATTATGTCTTGAATACTCGGGAAAAAATTTTCTCGACAGACGAACGGTGCAAAGAGTTTTTGGCTGAAACGATAGGCCACTACGGGCAAATTCTGCTTTTAAAAAACCTTTGTCGAACGACGCATTATGGGCTACAAAAATTGCCTCTTTTAATATATCCCACAGTTCGTCTTTTATTTGTAAAAAGGTGGGAGCCTTTTCGACATCCTGTTCGTAAATGCCGGTAATGGTCGATATAAATGACGGGATATACCGTTCCGGATTTATGAGCGTCTGGTATGTTTTCACCAGTTTACCGTTTTCCACTATTAATATGCCGATTTCAATAATCCGGTCATGATAAAAGCTTCCGCCCGTTGTTTCCGTGTCGACGATCGCTAATTTGTTGGGGAGTATCATAGGAGAAAAATATACCTTCGTTGAGCCTTCTGCAAAAGTCCATTTTCTGCGTTGTCGGAAAATTTTGATCCTCATGTATGCCCGATACATTCCGGTGCAAAATTTTTCTGCCGCCTTGAAAATGGAGCTTTTATAGAAGGCTCAAATACTTTCTGCAGTGATGAAAATTATTGGCGGGGGCGTGATGTTATTTTTTCAAGAAACCCAATTTGTACACGTGCGGCTGCAGTTTTTCGGTTAGAGTGCGATAGGCTTCTTCGAAAGGTGCGAAGCTTACCGGGGGAAAGTCACCGCTGGCGTTTCTGACATTTGCCTTTTATATTGTCCTATATGCATTTTGTGGGAATGCGTTTTGGGAGGATGGTGACTGTTTTTTTAGACCCCTTAGCTCTTTCTATAGTTTTAATGGGTTGGCTTTTCTATGGCTTTAAGGAGGGTCGGGAAAACGTGATTACGTAAAAGTTCCACGATGGGGGCACCTTTTTCTCCTTTACGGGCATTTTCGTCTGGGATGAGATCTTTGAAAACTTCATGACAGGCTTTTTCTATGAGAATGGGGCGTGTCCAGGCGGTGTTGAAGATTGAGTCGGGATAGGTTGCTTTTATTCCGGGACCGTCATTGCTTAATTCGTAGGTGGAGGTTAAGGCATTTAAGAGGACGACGCGTGCCGCCTCTTCTTTTATCGATACTTCGAGGTGGCTTTGGGCTATGGCGATGAGTTTTTCGGCGGTTAATCGCGCGGCCATTTCGGGCTTAATTGTCTCCTTTTCATTGATGGCTTCACGGCAACCTTCGTATCGTTCGGAAAGTTCCGCTAGTTGTTTTCGGGTGATGGTTCCGGCCCGAAGTCCGTTTATTAACTTTTGATTGGGCGTTGGTTTTGGTGGAGGGGCAATCTTTGCAAAAAACCTTTTGGGGGCTACTTCATAGGGTTCGACTTTTAGCGTCCGTGCCATTCTTTCTACTTCATGTTTTAATTCGTTTTTTCTTTCTTCGGTGATTAATTCATCAACCTGCTCAGGTATGGAGTGAGTAGGAGTCTGTGCCTTTAAGCCTTCGACAAGAGGTCTGTGATCAATAATTCCACTTCGTTTAATGTGGGCCACGATGGCTATTTTTTGTTCAGGTCTTATGCTTTGTTCATGCCACAATAAATTTCTGAAAGTTGTTTCTATTTCCTCTTGGAGCCTGGTTTCATAGGGAAGTAAATCTGCAGGATTGAGTTCTCCATTTTCCAAATAGAGGGTGATGGTTTTGAAGTGACCCCCACTCCATGTTCCTTGTGCCAGCCATTGAAAGATTTCGTCGGCTGTATGTGGACTTGGAGGAATGGACTCCCATACTTCTGATCCGATGCGCGTTGCCATTACTAATTTTTTTGCCAGTTGGACACCTTTTTCATTTTCGGTATTTTCTGTTGCTGAAATAGCGCTAGTTTTTGCTGCGGCCCTGGCTATTTGCCCTTTGACTACTTCTGCTTCTATCGGGGCCGCTGCGTTGGGTATTTTGCCTTCCCGACGAAGTTTTGCTCCTAATGTGCGTATTTTTTCTCCAGTTATTTTGTTTCCTGCATTTGATTCAGAATCCGCCAATGCTTCGGGAGTTACGAGGTGGGCGGTGAGCATCGTTTCAAAAAGCCAATCGAGGTTTTCATCATAAATGTGCCACTGACATTCATAAAATTTTATAACGGCGTGTTCCAGGAAGCCTTCATATTGAGCGATGGTTGCTTCCTGAATCTGCCCGTTGTCGAGTCGCGTTATTAATTCAAGAGCGAAATCTTGCAGAATTTCCGTATTCATATCGGCTCCATTGTGGGCTTTTAAACGAGAGAGAAATTCATCGTCCGGCATGTTTTCACAGCTGTTTTTATCGGAAACTGTTCGGTATATGCGTAATAGTTTTAAGGCATATCTCAGCCGTTCATGCCAGGGTTCGGAGGCTATTTCTTCGGCGGATTTTGGAGATTCTCGTGTCATTGTTTTTGTTATTATCTCTTGAGTATACCATATTTTGGCTTTTTTGCAGAAAAAAGTTGAAATAGGGGAGGAAGAGTTTTAGTATGAACTATTCGGTTTTCGACAGATTTTTTATCGTATGTGCCTATGAAAACACCACTTGTTTTGGCCTTTACTGCCGCTATGGCCATGGAAAACGGGATGGGTTGCGAGAGGAGACAGAAAACTCCTTTTGCTGATTCTTCCGTTGCTTTGTCACCAGTGCCAACGGCTTCCGTTGGGGTATCGGATTGTCCCTCTCAGGTGGAAGTTGAGGGTTCCTGTGTGCCGGTTGATTACTCTGTCACCAATGATTGTAAGGAGCTGCGCGATATAATGGAGGCTTCTTCCTATGCTTTTGAAAGCTGTTTGGGAAAACTTGAAAAGGAGGTTCAATGTACGCCGCCGACGCTTGATGGCAAAATAGTTTTGCTTGAGGCGAAGGGGTTGGCTCAAAAGAGTCTTATGCCTGGAATTAAGGCGCAGATGAGGTATGAAAGTATTGGATGTAAAAGGTCACTGGCTCAAGGGCTTATCGATGATGTTTCCAGGAAACGGGTACAAGTTCGGGAGATTGAGGAAAAAATTAATGCCAAGGTTAAGGAGGCAACTCAGCATTAGCGGATGTTATTGTGGAAAAATTTTTTTGGTGAGAGACTGGGGGAGGTTTTTGTGCGATTATGTTCCGCAATCACTCAGTGATGAATTTTATTATGATAAAATTTTTAAAAATATAGTTATTTTAAAGATTGTATTTTTTCATATTCAAAACTGACATCAGGGTATCTCTTCACTAACTCAAAAATTGGCGAACTTCAAGAGTCTTTTGAGGAAGAGGGGTTTATGGTTTATCGCTTGGAGGATTTTCAGAAGAAGATTACCGGAAAATCTTTGTGATATAATGAAAAAAACTATCTAACGGTCATTTTTATGGAGAGGGACAAAGTATTTGAAGAAGAAAGTGACGAAATGATGCGAGCCTTAATGTTGCAGGCGAAACTGGCCGAACTTTTTTCAAATGTCGGAGCGCATTTAGTTAAAAGGGGTGTTTCGGTTCAGGTCCTTTTGGATGATAATCTTCAACCGCGAAGAGATCGTATCGTCAATGATGTTCATTTGTTTCTTGAACTTCATGATGGCACCTATTTCCATTTAAAAGCTTACACAAGTCATATGCTTCAGGTTGAAAATGAAATGACAAGAGGGAAAGTGTTTCTTACCGGTTATCATCAGGAAAGTATTCATATGGGAGGCAGGCGTCATGCTTTACGGCAAGATTGGTATCCTTTTGATGATCAGCAAATTGCTGAAGAAGTGATACAGCAAAACCCCACCTTATTTTCTTAGGGCACGGTTGAAGTAGTATGGGTGGAATTTTAATTCAACATTTTTGTTCCTTCCGGCTTTTTTCCGGATTAACGGGAATCTTATTTCTTACTTTATAATTTTTAAGGTAAGTAGAGGATATTTATTGTTACTATTTTGCAAAATTATCAAATTCGTGTATGAATATTTCAAAAGAAAGACCTTTTATATTTCTCATAATTACTATGAAAAAATTCATCATACCTTTTTTTCTTTTAACAATGGTGTTGTTGGGTTGTACTGAAAATCAGAATCTGGTTATTACTAAATCTCCTGAGCAGATGCCAGTGGTAAGCTCAGAAACTGAATATAATCTCCCCGAATATAATCTCCAAGATGAAGCGGCTCAATTTACGACAGAAATTAGTGGCTACTTCCACACAAGACCAGTGAATATAATGGGAGGTGATTATAATGTTATTTCACTGCTTATAACGAATTTTAAGGATGAGGGTTTTAAAGAGGCAATTGAGCAGTGGTGGAATTCTTATGACAATGAGCTTATTGAGGGATTATATCCTTTCGATCTTGGCTGTTTAAAAGATGGACACATAGAAAGTGATACTGAAATTGATACTCCTACTAGAGAAGCCATATTAAAGAGCACTAAAGAAAAACCCGTAACGGTGCTGTTGATATTTGACAAACATGGCGCGACTGATAGACCATGTGGTAGTTTTGCTCAAAAGATAAAATTAAAATAATTCATATAAATTTTTTTAAAACTTTACTGAGATGAAGGCCCCTGTTCATCAAAAATGATGCTTATAAATTTTAATTATTAAAAGGTTATCCTATGAGAAAACTCATTATGTGGAATGTCATTACTCTCGATGGATATTTCGAGGGTGAGAAAAATTGGGACTTGAGTTTTCATGAACTGGTGTGGGGCAAGGAGCTTCAGGAGTTTAGCCTTACTCAGTTACAGTCGGCGGATATGCTCGTATTTGGTTCAACGACCTATAAAGGTATGGCCGATTATTGGACAAAGGCGGAAGGGGAGGAGAAAAATATCGCCACGCTTATGAATGGAATTTCAAAGATTGTTTGTTCATCCACCCTTACGAATGCCGACTGGAATAACACCACTATCGTGAAAGATGCCGTTGCTGAAATTCCTCAGCTGAAACAGCAGGGTAGTGGAGATATGTTTGTGTTTGGTAGTGGCAAGCTTTCCGAGTCTTTGATGAAAGCTGAGTTATTTGATGAGTTTCGTTTATGTATTGCTCCGGTATTTTTGGGAAAGGGGAGACTTTTGTTCAATCAGGGAATCCCTTTTGAGAAACTTCAACTCCTTGAAACGCTTCCCCTTAGGACCGGTGGCGTTATTCTGCGGTATGCTGCGAATTGAAATATTTAAACGGGATTTGTTTTATCTCCCATCAATTTTAACCTCTTTAAGAGCGGTTGAGATATTTTAAAACAGATGTATCCTAAGATGACGCCTATACAATTCAATATAACATCATCAATATCTGTTATTCGATAGGTATAACCCAGAGAGAGGGAGATTAAGAATTGGCTTGTTTCAATAATAAAGGAAAACCAAAATCCTGCTATTAAAATTTTAAGCATCGTATTTCTTTTTTCCCAGAGAAAGGGGCCTAAAAATCCGAAGGGTATACTTAAAAGGATGTTACCTCCTACTTGCCTGAGAACAATTTCAAATGAATCATAAAAAGGAACATATGGTGTATGGGGGGTCGTAAGCTAATTGTCCCATGGATTCTTTAATAAAAGTGAACGGGATAAAGTTGTTTTGGTTATAATGATTTTGGATGCCGCTTTCTATAACTGATTTTTGTATTGGAAAGGGAAATAGTGTTACGCCAATGACGGCTACAATGTAAAAATAAAATAAAGTATAAAAACAAATTTTTTTGATACTTCTTTTTCTTCTAATCAGAATCAATAAAAAAATAACATAAACCGGTATTGAAATTACGTAGAGAAATGTAGATTTCAACATATAGTAAAAATTAATGTGGAATACTAACAAGCTCATGCATGAACTTCAAGTATAATTGATGTAAAAATCCTAGTTTATATCCGAAATTTTTATTCAGTTTTACACTAGGTATTTCCTAAAATTAATTTAAGAGGGAACAAGTGTATCGATTATTCCCCAACAATCTTTAGAGCCTCTCTTAGATTTATCAAATATTTCTCAAACTTCTGGCAATCATTTCGGCAGCTTTAGCCCGTGATAAGCTTTCCGTCGCTGTACTCCCATCAATATCAATGCCTAGAGATTTAGCCTTTTGAATAGAGGCTTCATGCCACAATGTGAGAAGAGTATCTGAAAATTTATGCAGCGGCTCTATAATATTCTTCATGTACTTCTTGAACTTTTGAAGATGGGGCGTATCTCGGTACTTTATCCTGATCTCGGCTCCACTCTGTCAGTTGGTGTATGTATTGATCGTCGACAGGGTCACGCTCTGATGGATCAAGGCTTTCTTGAAATTTTGTATATTTTTCGAGAGTGATGTCGACTAATCGGGGTAAGGTATTATATAAAGGGAATTTTTTCTTGTCATGATCAAGGAC
>CAYSYL010000067.1:0-7178 GCA_964435355.1 uncultured Candidatus Peribacteria bacterium
AAATAAAAGAGTTCGATGTCATTTTTGGACCGGCCTATAAAGGGATTCCCCTGAGCGCCGAAATCGTCATGACACTCGCGCAAAAACATCAATTGAATAAGTCCTACTGTTTTAACCGGAAAGAGGCGAAAGACCATGGAGAAGGCGGACTCCTGGTGGGAGCTCCCATCACCGCAGAAACGAAAATAGTAATCGTCGACGACGTCATGACCGCCGGGACCGCTCTTCGGGACGCCATCAAGGTCCTTAAAAACAGCGGAGATCCCAAAATCGTCGGGGTCATGATCGCCGTCGATCGGATGGAAAAGGGTCAGGGAGAAAAAAGCGCCATCGCCGAAATCAAAGACGAGTTCGGTATCGACGTTTATTCCATCGTCACTCTCGAAGAAATCATAGCTTTTCTGCAAGAGACGCCCATCAACGGTCAGCTCTTTATCGACGACCAAAAACTGGCTGCCATCTCCCGCTATCGGGAACAGTACGGCATCTGAGGAGGCATAAATGTAAAGAAATTTTATTTTACCGGTTCTTTAGAAATCGGCCTCACCCTTTTCGCCATTTCACACTCATGACTGCAGGTGCCTTTTGCCACCTCCCGGCATTTCGCGCACTGTAAAATCAGCTCGTTACATTCAACATTGGCGCAGTTACTATACTGGTCCCACGGTGCCTCGCATTGAAAGCAACGTCCAATGACTTTTTCCTGATCCGGTGTATTAATCGGGACCTGCATCCTCTCGTCAAATACAAACAGTTTCCCTTCCCAGTAATCGTTAGGAAACTCCTTCCCATAAGTGGCGATTCCTCCTTCCAATTGGTAAACATCCTTAAATCCGTTGTACCGAAGTAAGGCAGAAGCTTTTTCACAGCGAATACCCCCTGTACAATAGGTGACCACTTTCTTATCCTTATACTTTTCCAAATCTTTGATGAGACCCGGAAGCTCCTTGAAAACTCTCATCTTTAATATGACCGCATCTTTAAAGCGCCCGATTTTCGCCTCATATTCGTTACGCATGTCGACGATCACGAACTCTTCTTTCTTATCATACATCTCTTTCAACTGTTTCGGCTTCAAGTAGGTTCCCCCAAGGGTATGCGGATCTATTTTTTCGGGAAAATTAAGGGTTACCAGTTCCGAACGTGGTCGCACAAACATTTTCTTAAACGTTCCTTCCTCTCCTTCGGAAATTTTGAAAACGATATCTTTAAAACGGGGATCAATTCGCATAGCTTCCATATACTTTTCAGTAGCGGCAACTTCCCCTCCCACCGTACCGTTAATCCCTTCACTAGCCACAAGAATTCTTCCCTTTAACCCCAGCTCCTTGCAGAATTTTAAATGTTCCTTGGCGAACTCGACCGGATTTTCGATGTCAGTGTAAAGATAATAAAGGAGAATATTCCACATAGATTTGAAAAATTTAGAGAGGCAAAAGTTAATCGATCACAATAATACTATCTTCGTCACTAAAAACAATTTTTTTAGTTTTATCCGGATTAATATAAATCCCGTAAGTTTTTTCCGAGATGGTGGCCTCCTGGTTCAGACGATATCCGATAGCGATACCGTTTTTTTGCATGACGGAAGCGGTAACCGTCGCAAAATTAACGGGAACTCCGGGTAAGACGTAATTATGAGCCGGCTTAAGATGTATTCTCACATTTTCGGTTCCGAAAAGTTCATCAAAAACTCTTTTCAACGCTCCATTTTCAGAAAGCTGAGCCAGCATAAGGCTTATAAGACGATCACTCACGATAAAGTCATCAACCTTTGTTATCTGAGCCAGTTCCATGTTTCGAACATCCAGCATTTCAGTAACGATATTGATGGAATGCTTCTTCTGTTCGGCCAGAGTACGAATATAGATTAAGGTAATGAGGGTTCGGGCATCTTTTTCCTCTTCATCCCAGGCGATTTCGGGGGCCACCAGCATAACGTGATGAAACTGTTCCAGGGGAATGGATTCAAGGAGGATATAATCCGTAAGATCCATGGTTTCACAGGTGACACGGATGTTCTTTAAGTGTGGTTTTAATTGATCAATTTCCCAGTTGATTTCCGTCGTATCTCCTACGACATGAACGAGCGACTCAGTTTTCAAAAGCTTGTCGAGAGCTGTAATGATGGAAGCCGATCGACTATTCCATCCAAGCATGAGAACATTTTCTAATGAATTGTTATGGCTTTCCAGCTCTGTTTGAAAAAATTGCGAATCGATGATCAGTTTTTCAGGGGAAAGAATAAGGGTGTCATCATCTTCAGCCACAGCTATAATTTCATCCCCTTCTTGAATAACAGTATCGAAAGGAGGCTTAATAGTAATGCTTTCATCCTGTTTTCGCCGCAGTCCAATGAGACAACACTTGTCATACATAAGTAAAGCTTGGCCGAAAGTTTTCCCCACGAGCTTCGGTTCGAGTCCAAAGTAAATTTCGCTCCCGGCAAAATCCAAAAATTCCGTATAGACGACACTTAAACCGGGCTGAAGGCATGTTTGAACAGTAATTTCAGAAATGATTTTAGGTGAAACCAGGGTGGTTGATTCATTGGGAGCGATAAATTTTGCGGCTCGCTTGTTTTTTCCTTCCCGCAGTTCACCGATAATATTATAAAGTCCCTTTTTACGATGAGGATTTTTAGTAATGGCAAGCATGGATTTAATGACGCCGATATCGCTATGATCATTTGTCCCAGGTAAAATAATAATGGAATGGGCCACATTAATGTTGACGATATGAATGTCGAATAAATCCGTTGGTTTTCCCGAACGGCAGATGATTTTAGTATTATAAAAAGAGGGAATACGGGCTCTAATTTCATCTTCCATCTCGGCTTTATCCCGTTCAGCGAGTATCGCGACATACGAATTTTTTTTATTTTTATTTGCTTCAATCAATTCTGAAAGAATAGTAAAAATTTTCGGAGACCATCCCAGAATAACCGTATGGTTTTTCTCTAGCACAAGGGAGCGGCCTTTGCCGAGTTCCTCCAGTTTCTTCTCCATCCCGCTCACAATAATGCCGATAAAGGCGCTGACCACGAAAATACCCCCAAGGGTCACGGCCAACATGATAAGCCGTAAAGGCCAGCCAGTATCACTCGACATGGTTCCGGCATCCAACGTGCGAAGCATGCTTTCCCACACAGCTTCAATGAAACTAAAAGATGTCCCATCACTCTGTGGAAGGCGAAGAAAAACAATCATTACACCTGCCGTAAAAATGATAGCGAGTGATAAAAGTCCCAACGCGACAATGCTTAAACTGGTACGGGCCGACATTAAATTATCAAAGTGATACCGCCACTTATCACGCCATCGTAATGTAGTATGAGGAGTTTTCATGAAATATAATGGATGCGTTATGCTGAAATCCCGCTAAGCCAAGATACTTTTTACGCTTTTGCCTGAAAAACTCAAGAGAGAGTGGCTCAAAATTTTTTTTGGTGATACACTGCTGGAAGATATGACTCATTACAAAGAATCAGAGAGAGAAAAATCCCTTCGCGAAGAGAGGGAGAAAAGGCAAAATCGCGATGAATCGATTCAAAAGCCGTTTCATTTCGCCGATCGCTTAAACAAGCACATCAAATTGAAAAAGTCTGCCATTTGTGTCGGTCTTGATCCGCGACTGGAAAAAATCCCCCAATACATAAAAGATGAACAGGGTAAAAAATATAACAATAGTCTCACGGCAGCCGCACAGTCTATTCTGGAGTTTAATAAAGGCATCATTGATGCTATCCATGATCTTGTTCCTGTCATAAAACCACAAATTGCTTTTTACGAACAGTACGGCCATGAAGGAATTCGTGCCTTTGAAGAAACGCTCTCGTATGCGAGGGATAAAGATCTCCTTACCATTGCGGACATAAAAAGAGGTGATATAGGATCAACAGCGGAAGCCTACGCCAAAGCATTTCTAGGAAAAGTGAATCTATTCGGGAAGGAGGTTTTTTCATTCGACGCCGACGCCGTAACCATAGCTCCTTACATGGGTTTTGATGGAATTAAGCCATTTATAGAACAGGCCAGAAAATATGGAAAAGGAGTTTTCATCCTCGTGAAGACATCAAATCCTTCTTCCTCCGACCTCCAAGATCTTGAAATGGAAGATTCAAGCACTGTATATGAAATAATGGCACAATACTTGGAATCCTGGGGAGCGGACGACATAGGTGAAAGCGGATACTCATTGGCAGGAGCGGTCGTAGGCGCCACCTTCCCGGCTCAGGCAAAAAAATTACGATCTATGATGCCCCATACGATTTTTTTGGTCCCCGGCTACGGAGCCCAGGGGGCAACGGCGAAAGATGTGAAAGTATGTTTCAATAAAGATGGATCCGGGGCCATCATCAACTCCTCCCGCGCCATTATGCATGCCTGGGAAGAGTCCGACACTCACACGGAAAAAGAGTACGCCGAAGCCGCCAGGGAAGCAGTCATAGCCATGAATAAAGAACTGAAATTCAGTTAGTTGAGTGTTCCAATAAAACTCTCTGAACAATAGGTCCTTTACCTTTTCTTTCCAATGCATCAAGGAAATGTTCAATTTTGCTTTCAGGTTTATTGAGAAAATATTGAGCAATAATATCAATAAGATTTTCTTTCGTTACCACTAGGGCTAATAAATCATATTGCAGCTCTGACCCTGACAGATCATCAAAAAGAGGACCAATTAATCGTAATTTTCGGGCATCAATTGCCCCAAGTTCAGTCGGAGTGCCTTTAGATAAATGTGTATCTTTTTCTAAGCTTTCGATTTCTCTACCAATATCATTTACAGCTTGTAATGCTACGTCTTTCACCTCGCTTTGAACACCTTCTTTGTTAGTTCGTAACCTTAAAGCTGTTTCTACAAGTTCCAACTTTCCCTTTCGTGCAAGTTCAATATGAAAATCACTTGAAGAGAAAATATCTGGAAAATCACGCTGGACGACAGTCATATCTTTATCATTAGAGCATAAATCAGCCAGTAATATACTGTCGGCTTTGAGAAAGCGATTACTTTTACCCTTAACGATATTCCGTAGACTTAAATAGTATTTCCGTTGATCCAGTGAAGTATGGGATTCCGATGAAGGTGCTTCAAACATATCATCCGGTTCATCTTTTTTTTGAGCCATAATGCCAAGGGCTATTTTTGAATGATCTGCCCAATCTTGAAGTGCTACATGGGCTGCCCAAAGAGGTAAACTAGCTATTATATGTTCAATACTTTGATAGTTAGTATTCAATAATAAAGCCGCATGCCCAATCTTATCCTTAAAGTGAGCAATAGCCATTTTGTCATGTCTTTTTAACAAAGCTTCAATTTCTTCCCAATCTTTTGTTGATACACGAGCTGCTTTTAATTTTTCAATAGCAGCTTTTAAGAGATCTTCATTGGGAGCTTTAATAGCATGGTGGGCCGGACCCGCGGTCAACCGGCGTATAACTTGCGCTGTATTAGCGGGTTCAGTGCCTTCAGAAACAGTCTTTCCTTTTAGAGGTGGATTTTCATCAATTACCATATAAATGATTTAAAATATTTTAACATTAAGTCAATAATTATAACCTTTTATAAGTTTTATCATTACAAACCTTAAACTTTATTCACGAAATCTTTACATTATATCATTTTCAACACTTTTTAACAATCAAAGAAATGACAAATCTATGTTAAAATAAGACATAGCCGCACAAAAAATATTCCGTCCCCGTAGTTCAATGGATAGAACAAGGCACTCCTAAGGCCTAGATACAGGTTCGATTCCTGTCGAGGACACCAAAAGTTGCTAAAGTTGACAAAGTTACTAAAGTTAGGATTTGTCATTGAAATAGCTTATTACAAAGAAATACTACCCTTAAGTCATGGAGCGTAAATCCCTCAACCTATTAATCCAATAAGAAGATTTACCTATCAAACTTTCCTATATTTCTTTGTCTATTAAGTACAGCGTCTTTTGGATCAATTCCAGGATAAAATTGAGGATAGATAACGTTTGAAGTATTGCCTTTTAAAGAAGTTAATCGAATATATGCTCTATTGATAGCTTCCCGTGCTTCAGCACTTATATGACTTATAGGGTTTGCTAAAGTTTCAAAATCTATACATTGAAATGCTTCAGGATGGTTGATAAGGACTTGAATTCTTCCCGCATTTTTGGGTAATTTCCAATATTCATTTCCTGGCACAATATCTTTTGCTACATAAGGCCTAGAGGTTGCACCATATTTTTCCACCATATCCTGAGTGAAAACATAAGCTGCTTCCAATGATTCTGGAGTATCTGCGGGATGACCTAACACCATTAAAATTTCTGGAGTAATACCTAAACTGCGAGCTACACGTATTGCTTCTAAACATTCGTCTTCTTTATTTTGACTTTTTCGAACACTCTTCCAAACTTCTGGAGTCGTGCCATCTATTCCAAATCCTACTGTCGTGAGGCCAGCTCTAACCATGCTTTCTATAAGTTTCATATTATTTCGAGCAGCTGTCATAAAGGAAGCTGTGGTGCTAAGGCCTCGAAAATCAAAAGTAAACTCTTTATCCTGTTCTTTTATAGCATTTACAATGTCTGCGAATTGTTGAAGTTGGTGTGGAGATTGAAAGAGATCAAGATTTGTTAAATAAACCTTCAACTGATTGAGGCCAAAATCTTTAGCTTGTTTTACCAAATATTTAAGGTCTTTTTCAACAATAGCTAAATCCCGATAAGTTTCTTTTATTTTTTTAGCTACTTTTTGTGTAGCAGGATCAACAAGGGTATGTTCAGCCGCACAAAAGCTACAAGAAAGCCCACAGCCTTGTCCTAAGTAAAAACTGATTTCATGGGCTAAATATTCCTTCATTAATTCGGGAGAAATAATTTCTAAGCCAGGTATTAAAGATGTTTCTTCCCGTGAAGGGATTTTCTTCCATATGCCTAATTCTTTCCGTAGAGTTGCATCATCCATTCCATTAATAATATTTGGGCCGAATAATTGATTGAATTGGGTTTCATTGAGGCCAGCTATAGGCTGCCCTCCCACTAAAATTTTTGCCCTTTCACCTACCGTTTTGCGAATTTTATCTCGTAATGCAATCGCTACAGGAATATAAGGGGCCCCTATGACATTAATTCCAAAAATTCCAGAATCATCAAAAGTCAATTCTTCTACATTTGCATCCTGAATGGTCACCTCTTTACC
>CAYSYL010000068.1:0-7155 GCA_964435355.1 uncultured Candidatus Peribacteria bacterium
AGCGAAATCTAGTGAAATAGTAGAATTAAAAAATGGTGATACGTATGACCTCACGGCTGACTATGTGAATAAAAAGATCAATGGTCAGAGCTATAAAATGCTCGCTTATAATGGTTCGATTCCAGGCCCAACGATCAAAGTTCCCCAAGGGTCAGAAATAACGCTCAATTTCAAAAATAATACTGATATTCCTACCAGCATCCACTCTCATGGTCTGCGTCTTGAAGATAAATTTGATGGTGTGGTTGATACTCACCAACCAGCTATTGAAACAGGAAAAACTTTTACTTATAAAATCAAATTCCCTGACGCGGGTATGTTTTGGTACCACCCCCATGTAAACGAACCTTTTACTCAGTCTCAGGGGCTTTATGGAAACTATTGGGTTGTACCACAGAATGATTCTATGGTAGCGCAAAGTTCAACTTATTGGTCTCCTGTAAATGAAGAAATTCCTTTGATGCTTAATGATCTTTTGATTGAAGATGGCAAAATTGATAATTTTAACAAAGTTTCCGATCATGCTCTGATGGGAAAGTTTGGGAACGTTATGCTTGTTAACGGAGAAACCAAGTACGAAAAAACTTTTCAAGCTGGCGAAGTGGTACGTTTTTATATAACCAATGCTTCTAATACCCGTCCCTACAATCTTACGATTCCAAATATGAAAATGAAGTTAGTTGGTGGAGATAATGGAAAATATGAACGAGAGACGTGGCAAAAAAATATTATTCTATCCCCTTCCGAACGAGCAATCGTAGAGGTCATGTTTGATATGCCTGGCGTTTTTTCGCTCCAAAACATAAATCCTCAAAAGACCTATACTTTAGCGACTTTTACTGTTTCTGATCAAAAAATAGCTCAAAGTTACACGAAAGAATTTGATGCTTTGCGTGAAAATAAAGACGTCACTTTAGATATTGATACTTTCCGACCTTATTTCGACAAGGAACCTGATAAAAATATCACCTTTACCGTTGATATGTCAGGTATGGGTAATATGAACGAACATATGATGCATGGAAATATGTCGATGGATAGCGGCGATATGGGTATGATGATGGATCATAACTCACCTCAAACATCGACTGATAATGACAAAATTGAATGGGAAGACACAATGGCCATGATGAACTCTATGTCTACCACTGAGTCGGTGAAATGGAAAATCGTAGATGATGAAACAAAAAAGGAAAACATGGATATTGATTGGAAGTTTAAAGCTGGAGACAAAGTAAAAATTAAGATTTTTAATGATCCTAATTCAGCTCATGCCATGCAACATCCGTTCCATGTTCATGGTCAACGTTTTCTTGTATTAAGCACTAATGGGATCAAAAATACGAATCTGGTATGGAAAGACACGGTGCTTATTCCAAAAGGCGACACAGTGGAAATTCTGGTCGACATGTCGAATCCAGGGAAATGGATGGCGCACTGCCACATTGCCGAACACCTTGAGAGCGGTATGATGTTGGGTTTTAAAGTCGAATAACTCCTAGTACTTCACGATAAAATTTTTACATGAATCCAAAATTTCTCACCTTATTAGCTGCCATATTATTTGCGGCCAGTGCACCATTGGCTAAAATATTACTTGGAGACATAGCACCAATCCCCTTAGCTGGTTTTCTGTATTTAGGCTGTGGGATGAGCTTGCTGATATTCAAAATAATTAAAAGAGACAAGCATAAAGACACTAAACTCAGCAAAGAAGATATGAAATGGCTCTTCGGTGCTATTATCGCAGGAGGAATTCTTGCGCCCATAATTCTATTATTTAGTTTACAAAGCACATCTGCCTCAACCGCTTCTTTGCTTTTAAATTTTGAAACCGTAGCGACAACCCTTATAGCCGCTCTCTTTTTCAAAGAGGCCATTGGTAAAAAAATCTGGTTAGCAATCTTATTAATTACCATCGCGGGCATTATTCTAACCCTCAATCTTGATTCGCAGTGGGGATTTTCAATAGGAGCTTTGGGAATTGTTTTGGCTTGTGTCCTTTGGGGAATAGATAATAATTTTACTAGGAATATATCTTCGAAAGACCCTTTTACAATTGTTATAGTTAAAGGATTAGGAGGAGGAACATTTTCGATCTTTTTAGCCTACCTCCTGAAAGAAACTCTCCCCAGTTTAACTATTACGATTTATGCTCTTTTACTGGGAGCTTTCAGCTATGGTCTGAGTTTAGTGTTGTTTATATTTGCTTTGAGAGACCTGGGAGCGGCACGAACCAGTGCTCTTTTTGGAACAGCGCCATTTATAGGAGCAATTTTATCTTTTTTGATTTTTAAAAATACACCAAACACCTTATTGATTATTTCATTGCCATTCATGATTATCGGCACTTACCTCATCTTAAAAGAAAAACACGAACATAGTCACCTTCATGAAGCAATAACGCATGAGCATAAACATCGCCATGACGATGGTCACCATAACCATGTCCATCAAAATGAAGCCGACAACCTTTTAGAACACTCTCATATCCACACTCACGAACCTTTGGAGCATTCACATTCACATCCCCATGCACCTGATATTCATCATCGACATAGTCATTAAGAGAAGATTCAATCTAAGCCTAAAACTATTAGGAATTCATTTCATTACCATATGATATCTCCACAACGAATATATGAAATAGATTTCATTCGGGGGATAGGAGTAATTCTTATGGTACTTTTTCATATTGTTTTTGATTTGGCCTTTTTTAAAATATATAACTTTAGCTTTGGGAGTCTTCCTTGGACTTTAGTAGCAAGAGCAGCACAAATTATTTTTATCGTTACTACAGGAATAACATTTACGCTTTCATTCGAAAAATCAAAGATAATTGGAATTACGGGTTTTTAGCTAAATTAGATAGGTTTGCAAAAGCTGATCCAGAACAAACTTTGTTTGTTTTAGAAAAGTACTTATTGGACAGAGTTTTCGGAGCTACTTCAGAGAAAAAATGGTTCCATTTAGATGATGAAAAAATTGCTGTTTTTAAAGATTTATATAAATCAAATCCAGCTGAAACAAAAGCTCTTATTAATAAATTACTCGAAAAAGTAGGCAGAACATTCTGGCCTTTCAAAGACATCATTGAGGACTAAATCTCATGATAGAGCTCATTGACTTTTTGGACTTTCAGCAATCCCATTAATGTCCCTTCTTCATAGGTACACGGGTCTAGTACCCTTGGAACGTTCGTTGAAGACGCTTAGAGCCTCATAAAAATCGCCGTTGACATTTTTTTGAATTGTCATCACCTAGGGGGAACGGGCTATAGACGGCTTCTGTAAGCCATTTGGCTGGGGAGGAGGGATTCGAACCCCCGAATGCCGCCTCCAGAGGGCGGTGCCTTACCACTTGGCGACTCCCCATTATCCAAAAATTATCTTTTTACTCTTATTTCTACCTCTATACTACACTACGCTTGTCAGTTTTTACTGAATGTCCCCTTTAAATGCCGTTTTCCCATTCTTTGCAGTGGGATTGTAACGTATTAGGCTTTTTGCTTCAACTGCTTTCAATATTGCCTTTTTAAGCAGTTTTAGCCCTAGGTCAGTCTCATTTTATTTCTTAATAATTTTCACTATCTCCTGAAGGCATTCTTCGATGTTATTTTCTTTATTGCTGACTTTATAATCAAATAAATAGGCTTCAGAAAGCTCTTTTTTGGCACTTTCCATGCGACGATCGATTTCGTCTTGGGGGAGACTGCCGCGTTTTGTTATCCGCTTAATGAGTTCTTCCGCACTTTCGGCTGTTATGAAAATGGTAACGAGATGTGATGGAGGAATTACTTTTTTTATTGAATGGAACCCTTGAACGTCCACTTCCCGAATGACGTTTTTCCCTTGTTCTAAAGCTGCAATAATGGGTTCTTTCAATGTCCCATAATAGTTACTTTGATGGATTTTTGCCCATTCAAGAAACTCTCCATGCTCAATAGCTTCTTCGAAGGCAGACTTTGTTATAAAGTGGTACACTTCTCCTTCTTTTTCACCTGGCCGCATTTCCCGCGTTGTGTGTGAAATAGGATAAATAAAATCGGGGAACTTTTTTTTGAGTTCCCTAATGATGGTTCCTTTTCCTACACCAGAAGGGCCAGAAATTATGAAGAGTGTGCCTTTGAGATTCATAAAACTATCAAATAACGGCGGTATTATAGCTTGATGCCACTCAGAACTGCAAAAAGGTTTTTAAGTATTGAGTGTGAAGCAAAAAAATGGTATTATGTAGGGATTTTTGTTCTTTGATACCTTGAGTCTTAAAAAGTTAATAAGTTTTGGAAAAGTGTTGAGGCAGAGTTTTGTTACTTTTGAAATTTGACAAGATTCTGCCTCCTTACTTTTCGATAACCGGCAGCCGACT
The DNA here is from genome assembly GCA_964435355.1 of uncultured Candidatus Peribacteria bacterium. Taxonomy (GTDB): domain Bacteria; phylum Patescibacteriota; class Gracilibacteria; order UBA1369; family UBA1369; genus CAYSYL01. Next base: position 4,369 of record CAYSYL010000068.1, read on the forward strand.
ACTGCCTGACCTTTCTTTAAGCTTTCTGTTTAATTCAGGAGGCAAAACAAAAATAAACATAACAAAAAAGTCTGTTCATCTTTTAAAGATAGAGCGACACCTTAAACAAAAATACAAAAGGACGGGGGTTGATAACGTCTTGAAACAAATCACCAAAGAACGGTAGGGAGGAAAGTTTTTCACCATCATCACGCTTAATATTGTGATGCCTAGAAGGGGAGTTGTAATTCACAACTTTCCGGTGAAAGGCGGTAACAGGAGAATTTAGTCGTCATCTTGTTACTTGGATCTTTGGTCTTCTTTATCCTCTGCGATTCTTATAGGAGCGCAGATAGGGGCGGACCAGGGATCTGCGGGCCGCTTCATTATTTTTTTCTACTACGAGCGAAATAATGAGGCGGTTTTTAAAATGGCAGGTCATCGAGCGTCACCTCTTCAGATTGTGCTTTTTGGCTTACCATTGAAGATTCACTGTTTTCCTGCGCTCTTTTTAGGCCCCCATGCTCTGATTGGTTACTGTAGCCATACTCACTTCCACCCGTGGATCCTTTTTTGTCGAGCATAATCATATTTTCAGCAATTATTTCTGTTTTATAACGCTTAACACCGTCTTCCCCCTCCCATTCTCGTGTTTGGAGACGTCCTTCAATAAAGGCTTTGCTTCCTTTTTTAAGGTACTGACTGCAAATTTCAGCAAGTTTTCCCCATACAACGATATTATGGAATTCAACTTTTTCCTGTTTTTGACCGTTTTTGTCGGTCCAGGTGAAATTGGTAGCAATGGCAAAGTTAGCCACAGTACTTCCTCCAGGAATTTGTCGCATTTCAGGATCGCGAGTAAGGTTTCCGATCAATTGGACTCGATTCAAAGACATCGACATAAGCAATTATATTAGGAATTTGTGTGCCTACTATAAGAGGCCTACTTTTCCTTGTAAAGATTGCTTTTGTTTCCAGGGTTGACATCTGCTATTGGTTGGAGCAAAGCTTTGTTTCTTTGGATTTGTTCAAATCTTCCGAAGAAGTACCCAAAGCCAAAAACTATGATTATGAATAGAAGAAAGATTCCCATTATTTTGTATTTTTCCTGTTCAGTGAATGTTAAGTTACAGGGTGATTTTTCATCGTGTGCCATTGTGTTTTTTTATGGAATATGGTCTTATGCATGAGTCTGACTTTAAATAATTTTATACAGTAGTTTTATATTTTTTCTTTTCGTAACGGATGCCACAATACGCTTTTATTCTGGGTCGCAAATATTCTCTTTCGGTGGCTGAACTCGTTAATTTTTTTGGGAGCTCGGCTCGTATTTTGGATAGTTCAACACATGTTCTTATTGCCTCCTTCGATAAAGATTTTTTGAATCCGCAGCAGGTATTAGATCTCTTAGGCGGAACTGTTAAGATAGTTGAGATATTTCAGAAATTAATTCCTAAACCTGAATCATTAAGCGATGTTATTGCTGAGCACTTGTTGCAAAGGCATGAAGGAAAAGCTGGAAAACTCTTATATGGAGTTAGTGTTTATAGCTTTGCACAAAAAGATGAAATAATTCTTAAAAATATCTTAAAAAATGTTAAAAAAATATTGTCACAGAAAAAGGTGAGTAGCCGTTTTATTAACCATGGCTTTAAAAATCCAGAAAATGCCGCCATTAAAGGAGAGCGTTTGCTTCAAAAGGGGAGTGAGATAGTGGTTATTAATGGGAAAAACGGAGTTTATGTCGGTGAGACTAAAGCCCTCCAGGATTTCGAATCGTATAGTGATCGCGATTTTGGTCGTCCTGCTCGTGACCCTCGACTTGGCATGCTCCCCCCGAAATTAGCCCAAATTATGATTAACCTGGCTGGAATAAATAATGCTTCACGATTATTTGTTGAAGAAAAAAACGACAGCAAAATGCGGCATCCCCTAAGCGTTTTATGGGATCCGTTTTGTGGAGTAGGGACAGTTCTTATGGAGGGTTTACTAATGGGATATCAGGTAGTGGGGTCAGATATAAATACGGAAGTTTTGCAAAAAGCGCTGAAGAATCTGGAATGGATTTGTACTTCACCTTTATGGAAAAGCAAGTTGGCATATGGCCATGATTCTCCCCGTGACTCTTTTCATCTTTTTCAAAAAGATGCGACGAAACTTTTTGCTTCCGATATTCCACGAAAAATTGATATGGTGGTGACTGAATCTTACTTGGGACCACCCGTTTCGCGCTTACCTCTCCCTGAAAGTCGTCAAAGGATTTTTAACGAAATAAGATTTCTCACTCGAAGTTTTTTTATCGGCTTGCAAAAATTTCTGCCAGTATCGACTCCTATTGTTATTAGTTTTCCTTTTTATCGTGAAAACCATCGTTTTTACTTTATTGAAAATTTGATAGAAGAGATTGAAAGTTTGGGTTTTGTTCAGGTTCCCCTCGTATCTCGAGAGATTTTGGAAAATTTTATGGTTCGGCTTACTGATCGTGGAAGTTTACTGTATGATCGACCGGATCAGGTGGTGGGGCGCGAAATTTTTAAGTTTTCCAAAAAGAGTGGAAAGATTTAAAAGAAGTTCCTTTAAAAAAGGATTGAAAAAAGAGTAATGCTTGGCTATAGTAGCTCTGCTTTCGGCTAATTCTGAAGTTCATGATGCCCTGAAAGCTTTTGCAATAATGTATTCCCCTGTAGCTCAGTGGTAGAGCAACCGGCTGTTAACCGGTAGGTCACTGGTTCGAGCCCAGTCGGGGGAGCCATAATTTCCTTATTAAAACTTCGTCAGAAGGGCTTTTGCCCTGAAGTTTAATAAGGC
>CAYSYL010000069.1:0-947 GCA_964435355.1 uncultured Candidatus Peribacteria bacterium
AAAGAAAGGTGAAAGGAGGAAGGGTCGATTCATTTTCTAAAACACCGTCAACATAATAATAAACCTTCGTTGTCGTAAGAGGCGTCGTGATACGAAAGGGTATTTTTTGACTCTGCAGAGGTAAAAGACTATCCAACGCATAGACATCCTTATCCAGAGGAGAATTGATAAAAAGAGACTTCGACTGATCAGGGGTGTAAGCGCCCGGGTAAACATTTGATAACCCACATGGTGCTATTTTGAACGACGAAAATCCATTGTCCATCGCCCATTTTTGAAGTTCTGGAGGGTATACAAGAATAACTTTTTGAAGTAATGAAGAAGGAGGATATGCATTTTTACAGGCATCTGGAACTACCATCTGAGAAAGAGGGTCAAACCATACCTTTTGGTAATAATCATCTTTTTCCTTGGGCTTATTATTGGACACAAACCATTCATACATTTTTTCAGGGCATGCATCGGTGGCGAGTTTTCCTGAAACGCGGCAGATTTCGATTGATTCAAGCCCTGGTGGTCTTGAAAAAGTCATTTTTGGTAAAAATCGAAGTGATGACTCCATAAAGGTAGCCCATATAGGAGCCGCACCATGAATGCCGCTGATATTTTCCATAGGAGTGGCATCAGCATTCCCCACCCATACGGCCGTAAGAAGTTGGGGAGTAAAACCTATAGTCCAGTTATCTCGAAAATTTCGTGTTGTTCCAGTTTTGACGGCAGCTTCATGGGAAATTTCCAGTATACTTCCATCACCGAAACCGGGAATTCTGGCAAGGGGATCTTTTAATATATCGATAATTTGGTAAGCATGTTGTTGCCCATCAGGTCGTACTTGACCTCGACGCGGGGCGAGAGGCTGTTGGTGGTGAGGCGGGTTCCGGAGAGGTCCTCCACCTTGTACTTCTCGAAGCGCACGCCGGCCATCACGCTCCAGTTGGAGTTGATGG
>CAYSYL010000069.1:957-6961 GCA_964435355.1 uncultured Candidatus Peribacteria bacterium
CCATCAGGTCCTAACACCATTTCTTGCTCCGGGGGTTTCCATTCGTATAGTAACTTCCCTTTCGAATCTTGAATAGAAAGGATACTCGAGTTTTCAAACTTCAAACCATAATTAGCAATAACATTATAGGCATTAGCCATATCTATAAGCGTAACCTCGCCACCCCCAAGTGTTAATGCAAGTCCATAAAAGTCCGGTGTTTGTTGCAAGCTGCGTATTCCGAGTCTTTGCAAAAAATGGATAAATTGACCGACGCCGACAAACTCTAAAGTCTTAACGGCAGGGATATTAAAAGAACTGGCAAGAGCCGTACGAATAAGAACAGGACCGTGATATTTAAGATCATAGTTTTTTGGACTATATGGCCCGGAATTCGTAGCGAATTGTGAAGGAATATCATAAATAACTGTCGAAGGATTTTGTCCTTTCTCAAAAGCAAGAAGATAGGTAAAAGGTTTTATGGAAGACCCGGGCTGGCGATACGCTGTCACCATATCGACGGCTCCTTGTATCTCTTCGTTAAAATAGTCCCGACTACCCACCCATGCCAATATTTGCCCCGTACGAACATCAAGGCTGACAAGAGCTCCGTTGGTAACGTGATCTTTTTCGAGTTGATCGATATTTCGCTCGACAATCATTTCAGCATCTTTTTGTAAGCTATAATCTAACGTCGTAGTCACCTGAAGCCCTCCAGATACGACCATTGCTTCTCCATACTCCTTTTCCAATTCATTTAAAACATAAAAGACAAAATGAGGAGCCTTTAAAGCATATTTGTTGGGCCTCAAACGAATTTTCTGGGCAAAAGTTGCATCAGATACTTCCTGGCTGATAAAATGTTGGGACACCATACGGTCTAAAACATACCGTTGTCTTTTCTTTGCCTGGTCAAATGAAACAAAAGGATTATACGAGCTGGGGGATTGAGGAAGTCCCGCCAGCATGCTGCTTTCCGCAAGGTCGAGATCATAAATATGTTTCCCATAATAATCGAGTGATGCGGACTCAGCCCCGTATGCCATATTCCCATAATAAATCCGGTTAAGATACTGTTCTAAAACTTCATCTTTCGTGTAAAGATGTGATATTCGAACGGCATATAAAGCTTCCAGAACCTTCGCGGTCCAATTTCTTTTTTCATGATGGTTCAGAAGCCGGCGAACAAGTTGCTGAGTTATAGTGCTGGCTCCACTTACAATTCTTTGCTCCTTAATGTTGGAAAAAATGGCGCGAGCGATGGCAAAAACATTAACCCCTGAATGTTCGTAAAAATGAGCATCCTCTGTGGCAAGTGTTGCTTGTACAAACTGCTTCGGAAACTGCTCAATAGGAATATAACTTGCTTTCCCCGTCCCTGGTTTAAGCACTTCGTATAAAAGTTCTCCGCGACGGTCAAAAATTTTAGTAGTAGCAGTAGATTCTAGCGCTCTGAAATTTTGTGGCACAGGAAGAAAATACGCCACATATACATAAGCGATGAGTACTAAAAGTAAAAGAAGTGCTGAAATAATCCCCAGAGCCTGCAAACGAATCTTCATGCTAATAAAACGGCCACAGGATAAAAATTATTACACGAAAACTTCTTAAAAGTTCCGGCGCTTATTTCCAAAACTGATACCACGACTTTTTTGGCTGTTCTATAAGCTTCAATTGATTTTCCAAAACGACCACTTTTTCCTGAAACCCCTTCATAAATCGCATAAAATTTTCTTTTTCTTTTTGATAATCCTGCAAAACATCGGAAATCTCATGCTGCATTTTTTTTAAATCTTCCAATGTCGCATAAACGGAAGGCTCTTGGCTCGTCGTCTTTCGGTGTTCCTGAAGCCCACCTTTTTCACGGTCAAACATGGAAGCCTGAAGTTTATAAAGCTGGGCTAGACTTTCTCGACTAATCATATAGTTGAATCCTTGAGGAGTTTTTTTCCTCTTACCTTCCAACTTTGTCGACTTTAAAGCTCTTCGAATAGTTTGTATCGATTTCCCGCTAATTTCAGCTGCTTCTTGAATGGTTAAAAAAACTTCGGACATAAAAATCATAATGAATATGACGTGATTATATGACTACCCGTCCGGCTAATCAATCGCACTAAAACAAAAAAACTCTTTATGGCAACCTGAAAATCAAGAGATTTTTATTATAATGAATCAAAAATTGTAACAAATAAAATGCTACCTACCCTAAATATTGCAATTGTCGATGATTTGTGTTTTAATACTGCCTTTCCCGGTAAGACCAAATAATACATACTTTAGAAAATAACGAATGATTAAATTTTCCAAACCACCCATAGTAATAGGAGCAGTGGTAGGAACAGTAGTGGCGGGGCATATTACTGCCAGCAATGAAACTCGCTATCGGGAAGAAAAAGCACTCGCGAATGTAAAGAGGGAGCTATATCAAGAAAAGGAGAGGGCTGATCAGGTAAAGAAGGAAGTGAAAAGTGTATTAGACGACTATGTCGACCAAGGTAATGTGTACTACCTGATGGAAAAAATTTTTGATAATTTTCAGGAAGTTGAGGCCCGTTCGAAGTGGATACGAGAAAATAATTATTATGTGCCTTTTTCATACTTTGAAAGTCACCCATTTTCTTTAACGAAACCGACGTGGACAACGCAGGACTTGCGAACCCAAGACTTTGTAACCGTTCATGTAACAGCAGATATAGCTACAAGTAGGATATATCCCGCAGAAAGTGTCAGAAATTTTATCCTTCAGGCTTTTCCGAAAAGATGGAACGCCCAATTGGTAGAATTTTCTCAAAAACCTGAAACTACTGATATGTCCAAAGAATATGGTATTGATTCGACCGCAGAAATGACCACCAGGACTACGAGAGAAAAAGAAAAAGACGCAATTGTCACTATAAAATCTAATCTAATTCCAGTAGTTCATGACTCGAAAGCGCTAACCGGAACTTTAAGCCATGAAATTTGTCATGTGAACGGCTGGGAAGATGCGCAAACAGTTGGACTAGAGGAGCGGTTTACTCTTGTAAAGAATCTTTTGGGAAGAATTTCAGCTAGCAATCGTTTCTATTCTTCCTATGTTGAAGATATTCAAGTGGTGGATGGTGATGAACCGAAGTACTACTTTCATAAAATAAGCGAATATTGGGCTGAAATATGTAGCCAATGGTTCGAAGACGAATCAGAACTCCCATTAGAAGATTATGTGATAGTTTCAGATTGGATAAGTTTATTCGACAGTGGTTACAATCTGGCGCAGTATCAGACGGCACAAAGAGGTTTTCTTTCCGCAGGAGTGGAAAAACCCCTGGAAACAGTTACTGATTCGCTCTCGGAAAATGAAAAAAAAGACATTCGAATCAAAATCCAACTTAGGCAAAAAATTCTTCAATTCCTTCAAGGAGAATGAATCCTGAAAGGTAATATTTTTGGTGGGCCAGCGCGGAATCGAACCGCGGACCATCTCCTTAAAAGGGAGCTGCTCTACCGACTGAGCTACTGACCCACACCATGAACTGCTTTAAACCTTCGCCGGAAAAAAGCCTCCCCATTCTAAGAAGCTTGTCACGCTTTTTCAAGCCGATTTTTTAAACAGGCTCATGAATACCAAGGCGAAGCCCGGCAAAATAAACCAAATATTTCGATAATCTATCATTATTTTCACAAAACGGGATTGCTGATAAAGTTCCCCCACAAGACCCGAAGGTGCTACAGTAGGCGTCGAAATCAATGAGGCTCCCGAAACGAAAATCAGCATGGCACTCAACATAAGTCCGGCACTTAAAATTCCAAGCACGAGGAGAATAATAATCCGGATACTGAGAGTTCGGCTATCCTCCGCATCATAATTAAATACACCGCGTACGGCGATAATGACGACAAAAACGATAAGAAGCATAACTTTAATAAAAGCCGTGGCTTCATCGCCGGTAGTAATGGCAAAAAGCTTTAAAAATTTCAGGAAAGTTTCGGAAGGAGCTAAAGAACGGGAAAAAAGATTGCCGATACCATCACTGCATAAGATGCCAACATACGTCGCGGTAATAACTTTAAGCGTCTGATTCCGCCCGATAATAAAGCTATAGGCGGCAACCACTGCAAAGAAAACGAGAATGAAGAGATCCCATGAAAGATGAACGTTCATACGGAGTGGTAATGCTTGCCTCCCATTATAAAGCAATCATAAAAGAAATCAAAACCACGGCTTTTTTTTGGGATGGAGTCCTCCTTCTGCGGAAAGTTCGGAATAGAGTTCACGTTCTCGTTTTGATAATTTCGTAGGGATGTCGACAATAACTTTAATATAATGGTCGCCTTTTCCGTTTGATCGCAATTTCGGAATGCCGTACTCTTTCAATTTGAAAACTTTGCCGCTTTGTGACCCGGCCGGAATTTTAAGTGACACGGAACCCTGAAGAGTGTCTATGCTTATTTCATCGCCCAGTACGGCTTGCAATAAATGGACGTGAACTTCCGAATGAACATCGGCGCCATTACGGACAAACTTTTTACTGGGGCTTACTTTAATATGGACATATAAATCACCGGCAGGACCATTATAAGCACCGGCTTCACCCATTCCGCTCAGGCGAATAGTCGAATCATTATCTACGCCGGCTGGAATTTTGACGCGAATTTTTTGTTGTTCGCGGACTCGCGTAGCTCCATGACACGTGGTGCATTTATGTTCATGAACTCGTCCTTCTCCGTAACACTCGTTGCAGGCTCGGGAAGTCGCCATTTGCCCAAATAAGGTTTGTCGAATAACTCGTATCTCTCCCGAACCTCCACAGGTAGGACAGGTGATAGCTTTACTGCCGGGCTCGGCTCCCGTTCCATGACAATGGGAGCAGGTGGCCGTTTTAGTAAGATTTAGCTCTTTTTCCGCACCAAAAACAGCTTCCTCGAAACTTATAGTTAACTCTATTTCAAGGTCGTCACCTTGCCTCGGGCCGTTCTTTTTACGCTGACCCGATGTTGAACCGCCGAAAAAAGTTTCAAATATATCGGCGAAACCGCCAGCATCGCTAAAAGATGAAAAATCGAAACCGTTGGCGTTAAAACCGCCACCGAATCCCTGCCCTCCGGCACTCCCACCCCCAAATCCTTGTGAAGAGGCATGACCAAATTGATCATACTGCCCTCTTTTTTGTTTATCCGAGAGAGTTTCATAGGCCTGATTTATTTCTTTGAATTTTGCTTCCGCTGTTTTGTCGCCTTTATGCTTGTCTGGATGATATTCCAGTGCCAACTTTCGATAAGCTTTTTTTATTTCTTGGTCAGTAGCAGTTCGGGCGACGCCTAAAACTTCATAGTAATCTTTTGCCATGATATATCCTTATAATTAGTGAGTAGAATGAAAATCGGAGGAAATTATACTTCAGATTTGAAAACGCCGCCAACTTGCTTTAAAGTAGCACCGCCGCGACAATTAGGTCTTATCGTCTAGTGGCCTAGGACGCCACCCTCTCACGGTGGAAACACGGGTTCGACTCCCGTTAGGACTACCAAAAGGCAAAACTGACTAAATTACAAAACATTTTTATTTTTTGTCTTTAGAATTATTGAAACAAAACACTGCTTCTAACAGTTTGATAGAGTGCGCGAATTGACTTGGCATAACGGCTTTGTTAAATTATCGCGTGAATCTGTTTGGCGGAGGGGATACTCATGTTTAATTCATGTTTAATTCAGAAGTAGTTATGGCCGAAAAAAGAGTTCTGTCCCAATAAATATAAAACTGACACTGAAAATAAAGATCGAATTAGTTCCTTGAAAATTAGGCACGTGAGGTAACTTTTCTTATATATAGCCCTAAAAGCTATTTTCTTTACTATTAAGTTTATAAATTAAATTTAATCCCGTCTCCTTTAAGGGCTTAGCCCGGCTTGCGATAAGCAGGTCATACAAATATGTAAAGGATGACACCAATCTTACTTTAGATATATTTCTCTATTTATCTATCTTATTTCTTAACCCTTTAAGCAATATGGAAATGGCAAAAAGCGCGCAAGGGTTACGTCAAAAG
>CAYSYL010000070.1:0-6928 GCA_964435355.1 uncultured Candidatus Peribacteria bacterium
ATAGCCGGATCTTTTTTAAGTTTGATCAATATCCAGGTGACGCCGATAGCCAAAATAGTAGCAAGGGCAATATTGGCGGTCATTGAAATGCCGATAATAAGGGCAATTTGAAAAGATTTAAACCATATAAAAGCCATAAGAAACATTATTATGCCGAAACATCCTCCGATAAAACTCCCCATCAAAAACTCCCGAAACGTATACGTAGCCATTTGAATTTTTTCGACAGCAAGATTGCGAATTAAAATCGTCTGGGTTTGAGTTCCCACCGCATCACTCATATAAACGACAATCGGAATAAAAAAGGCCAATGCCAGTTGTTTTTCCAAAGACTGCTCAAAAAAGCCGACGATAAAAGTCGAAAGCATTCCTCCTAACATGCCAACAATTAACGATGGCGCTCTGAGCCACGAAATTTTCCAAATACTGGCCTGTAAGATATTTTCCATCCGTAGTCCTTTCCCGTGAAGTCCCGACATTCGTAAAAGATCTTCCACATGCTCTTCGTGTAAAATTTTAGAGATGGTATGGGACGGAATCACTCCTAAAAATCGTCCGTCACGATCTATAACCGGCAAAGCTTTTACATTATGTTGAATAGCCAGAAGAGCAGCTTTTTCTCGATGATCCGAAGGATGAACCGCAATAGTATGAACCGTCATAAGATCACCAACGATATCCGAATCTTTCGCATTAAGAAGTTCTTTAATAGAAACAACACCTGCTAAAATATGGTGCCGAAGAATATAGATATAATTCACCGTTTCATACGCTTCACGGGAATGTTGAATCCTATTCAAAACCTCCCCGATCTTTTCATCAAAATGGGCAGTGGGAACGCGGGTAACCATGTATTGTTCAACACGAACGCCTCGGTGACTGTTATGAAGTGAAATTTTTTTAGTCATCTCTTTATTATAACACAAAATGGGTTACTATAGCTCTATGAAAATTATAAGCTTAACACTGGAGCATTTTCGGAACTACGAAAAAAAAGAGATAACTTTTAAAAGAGAGGATCCGTTACAGTATTTTGTCGGCCCAAACGGGCAGGGAAAAACAAATATTCTCGAAGCAATATACCTTTTGGCTTTAACAAAATCCTTTCGGGTTTCACAACAGCAAAATCTTATTCAATGGGGGAAAGAATATGGTCGTGTAAAAGGAGTTTTTGCTTTCGAATATACAAAAATTGGATCACAAACTCCTCAAAAAGACATAGAGCTTGAACTTTTTCTTGGCCTGCCGCCAAACCCGGGAAAAGTTCTTAAAAAAAATGGAGTAAAAACATCACACAAAGAGTTTATTGGCGAAATACAGGTAGTTTTCTTTCATCCGGAAGATCTGAACATGCTTTATCTCGGACCGGAACTCCGTCGCCGTTATATGGATATTATTAATATCCAAATGAGTCGGGACTATTACCACGACGTACATCTCTATAAAAGAGTTTTAGAGCAGCGAAACGCACTTTTAAAAAACATACGCCATCGAAATGCATCAAAGAATGAACTCGAGATATGGGATCAAAAACTTATCGATGTGGGAGCACGAATTACTATTGATCGTTTAAAAACCATTCATGAGATCAATAAAAAAATTACTGAAACCTATGACAATATTGCCGAAACACATCAAAAAGTTGCCATAAAATACAGAAGCGGTTTTGGAAAAGATTACCCCTTCTTTTTGGAAACAGATGATGAGTCTCCAAACCTTAATGACTCAATTCGTGAAGAGATGATCGTCATAAATCAAAAAATAATGGAGGAGGCGCGGGGAGTGGATATTGAAACGGGATGTACCTCTAAAGGGCCTCATCGAGACGATTTCACGTGTTTCCTTGACGATCGCCCGCTCGAAACCCATGCTTCGCGCGGAGAATATCGATCCATGATACTCGCGCTTAAACTCATAGAGACACAAATCTATAGGGAAAAAACAGGAGAAACGCCCATTCTCCTTTTAGATGATGTTTTCTCAGAACTCGATGGAAACCGTCAGAAAAAATTACTCCAAGCCGTTAAAGGAAGCCAAACACTCATTACGGCTACGCATCTAGATTAAGATATATTTTAGTTTATTGTCAATATCTTTGAAAAATGGTATACTACAAAGATAAAACAAAAACTAACAATGCCACTTACCAATACTTTTCGAATTGCTTTTGCCGCTTTACTGGCCGTCGTACCGGCAATGGTATGGGGATATATTTTTTATAAGAAGCAAAAAGGACAAAAAAGCATGATATTGAGAACCTTCATGGTGGGAGCGATGTTCGTAACACCACTCCTTTTTTATAAATACCTCTGGCAATTCTTTCCCTGGATCAACGCCTTCCAATATACCCATCCTTTTAAAGATGATCTCATCGGATTCCAGACGTTCGGTCTCGTCCCTCTCGATGTCATCTTCACATTCATGTTAGTAGGAGTCATTGAAGAAACGGCAAAATTATGGGCCGTAAAGTTAACGCAAAAAAAATTCATCTGCTCCATCGATGATGCCATTGAAATGAGTATCATGGCCGCTCTCGGTTTCTCTTTCGCGGAAAATATTCTCTATTTTTACAACATTATGAGCATGAGGGGAGTCGAAGGAATTTGGTATCCCTTCATATTCCGCTCCCTCTTTTCCACCTTCGCACACATCATGTTTTCGGGCATTTTAGGCTACTATTATGGCTTGGCTCATTTTGCCGACGATGTACTTAAAGAAAAATACAATCAAAGAAAATGGCCGTTGGTTCGAGGTTTCGCCAAGATTCTTCATTGTAAAAAAGATGTGGTTTTCCACGAAGAAAAAATAGCTCAAGGTTTACTTATAGCCATTATTCTTCACGCCATTTTCAACATTTTCCTGGAAATGAACTGGACCTTTTTGCTTGTCCCCTTCCTCACCGGCGGCTACATCTACCTCAATCATCTCATTGAAAAAAAAGAGGATCACAAGATGTACTGCCTAGTAAACCGAAGGAATGCGGAGGGGTATTGACTAATTTTTGTAATATATTATTACTTTAAGACTTATAAACATATGAAACGGGAAAATTCAACGAAAAAAAGAAATGGAATGATAGCTTACGATAATAATTACACTAACGCCTAAAGATAAAAAATATATAATAATATAATATGATTAGACAAGAATTGAAGGGTGAAAGACCCCTCTCACCAGAACCCCTTCGAGAAAAAAGGGATCAACAGGAGATTCAAAAAATAGCTCAATGGTTAGAAAAAGGAGAACTGGAAACTCTGCGACTTTATCTTGAAAGTAAAATTTCGAGAGAACAAAAAATACGTGGTTATATTGAAGGTGAAGTCGTAACAGCAATGAGCCAGATGGAAGGAGTTTCTTCTGCCCAAACGGTAGATACGGTAAATATAAAACCGGCTTATACAAGCGTGGAAATTATGATAAATCGACGCAAGGCTATAGTATTAAACTTAATAGAGAAAGGTAATTGGCGTCAGGCATATGACTATGTAATGGAGGCTTACGATGACATTATTAATGAAGTAACAGACAACTTAATAGAAAAAGAAAAATGGGAAGAATTAGTAACATTTTTAGACCAGTTTGAGGCAACTCCCGTCACAGAGCGGGATATAAGTACTTCAAGTGTCCCGGAATTCAATACGCGAGATTATATTATTGATGAAATTCGCTTCGCTATTAATAGGAAAGATTACCAAGGAGCCAAAAAATTAATAATGAGAGTTCGGAAAGTTGTTCGGACTACACCTCCACCTAAAGTTTCAATGCAAAATCCTGACGATAAATTTACAAAAATAGAACTAAGCCCTATTGATAAAATAGATGTAGCGACGGGAAAAAGTTATAAAAACCTATTTGAAATTTTACAGGTTTATGAGGTATTACATGGGCAATACCCTGAACATGAGCAATTAATTAGAGAAAGACTAGCATATCAAGTAAAAAGAATATTTGAACAAAAAATGGCGACAATTACCACACACAGCAGTGAAGTAGTGAAGCTTATAATTATTGATATGGTGAGGGGACTTGAAAAATTGGGATTTCATCTCTATAAAAGTAGCAGGATCCCCGATAAGTTATTTCTTTTAAGTAGAGAAGAGGGCGAAGGAAAGTTAGAATACTCAAAAATAGATGCTCAGGAGTTAAGCATGGAAGATATTATAGTTGATGATGAAAATTTAGTTGAAAGTGCGAAATCTGCTAGCGTTTTTTAGCTCTATTGGCTTTTATTAGAGCATAAATAGAGCGTAAATGCTTACCATGCAAAACGACAAAATTATCGTTAAAGGGGCAAAAATCCACAATTTGAAGAATATCAATGTGGAAATTCCTCGAAACAAATTAACCGTGATGACGGGACTATCAGGATCCGGTAAGTCTTCCTTGGCTTTTGACACCATTTATGCCGAAGGGCAACGACGATATGTGGAAAGCCTTTCTACCTATGCGCGCCAATTCCTTCAACTCATGGAAAAACCGGACGTTGACTCCATTGAAGGGCTTTCCCCGGCCATCTCTATCGATCAAAAAACGGCCAGCCGAAATCCGCGCTCAACGGTGGGAACGGTAACCGAAATTTATGATTACCTCCGTTTATTATTTGCTAAGGTGGGGCATCCGCACTGTCCGAAGTGCGGAAAAGTGATACAGAGACAAAGTGTGAGCCAAATCGTCGAAATAGTTGCCGCAATGCCGGAAGGTAAAAAAATATTGCTTTTGGCTCCGGTAGTCCGTGATAGAAAAGGAACTCACATCAAAGCCCTTGAAAAGATCAAAAAGGACGGGTTTGTTCGTGTGCGTGTTGATTCAGAAGTATATAGCATATTGGATGTACCCCCTCTCGATGAAAACAAAAAGCATAGCATTGAAATCGTCGTAGACCGTCTGGTAGTTAAAAACTTTAAACAGACCATCCAAAAACTTTCCTCTGGTCAAGAAATAGAAACTGCCAATCCCGATAGAACCCGCTTAGCGGATTCAATTGAAACCACCTTGAAACATGGGGAAGGATTGATGATATTGCAGGATCATGACACCGGAAAAGAAGAAATTTTTTCGGAACAGTTCGCCTGCCCTGATTGTGCGGTAAGCATACCGGAGATATCGCCCCGCAGCTTTTCTTTTAACAGTCCTCATGGAGCCTGCGCGGAATGCCACGGCCTTGGAACGAAACTGGTCGTCGATCCGAAACTGGTTATCCCCAACGAAAATTTAACGCTGGGAGAAGGAGCCATCATGCCGTGGTCCGCGACTACTTCACATCTGACCTGGTATAACAAAATTCTCGAATCCGTAGCGAAAAAACACAATTTTTCGATGAATAAACCGGTAAAACAGTTAAGCAAAGAGGCGATCCATACGATACTCTACGGTACCGGCAATGAGGAAAAGTATCAGGTGAAAATCGGAAATTTTGACGAAGAATCACCTTTTAAAGGCGAATATTCAACGAGATTTGAAGGCGTTATCCCGAATTTGGAACGCCGCTACCTGGAAACGGATTCCGACTATATTCGGAAAAAAATTGAAAAGTATATGCAAATACTTTCCTGTCCGGTCTGTCACGGAAATCGCCTTCGTCCGGAAGTGCTCTCAGTGACGATTGAAGGAAAATCTATTATTGATGTCACCAAGTTTTCGGTAAAGAAAGCATCAGACTTTTTTCAAAAAATAAAACTGAGCGAAATGGAGCGTCAAATTGCTCATCTTATTCTTAAAGAGATCGGCAATCGTCTCCAATTCATGGATGATGTGGGACTCGCCTATTTAACCCTTGATCGTGCGGCGAATACCTTATCCGGTGGAGAGGCGCAGCGAATTCGTCTCGCCACTCAAATCGGATCCCGCTTATCCGGCGTGGTATATGTTTTAGATGAGCCATCCATTGGACTTCATCAAAATGACAATGCCAAGCTCATCAAAACGCTTCACCATCTTCGAGATCTGGGAAATACGGTAATAGTAGTAGAACACGATATCGATACCATGCTGACATCCGACTATATTCTCGATATTGGTCCCGGAGCCGGTAAGGATGGAGGAAGAGTTATTTCCGCAGGAACGCCTGAGGAGGTAATGAAAGATCCAAACTCCATTACTGGACAGTATTTAAGCGGGAAGCAGGAGATTACTATGCCCAAAAAAAGAAGGACTGGAAATGGTAAAATTCTTTCCGTTCTCAAAGCCAAAGAGCATAACTTAAAAGAGGTAAGTATCGATTTGCCCCTCGGAACATTTATAGGAATAACAGGAGTTTCAGGTTCCGGCAAATCCACGCTCATTAATGATATCCTCGTCAAAAAAGTAGAATGCGAACTAAATGGAACAAAACAACAGGTAGGTGAACATGAGTCTATACAAGGAATTCAACACCTCGATAAAATCATTAATATCGATCAGTCCCCAATCGGACGAACGCCTCGTTCGAATCCTGCAACCTATACCGGTGTTTTTACGGAAATTCGTGAAATGTTTGCCGGCACCCCGGAAGCTAAGCTGCGCGGATATAAATCCGGTCGTTTCAGTTTCAATGTAAAAGGAGGTCGTTGTGAAGCATGTGCGGGAGATGGTATTAAAAAGATAGAAATGCATTTCTTGCCCGACATCTACGTCCCATGCGAGGTTTGTAAAGGAAAGAGGTATAACGCCGAAGCATTGGAAGTAACCTATCGAGGCAAAAATATTTCCGATGTCCTTGAAATGACCGTTGCGGAAGCCCTAGAGTTTTTTGATGCCATCCCTCAAATCAAGGTAAAACTGGAGACTCTCTACGAAGTGGGACTTTCCTATGTTTGTTTAGGGCAATCGGCAACGACACTTTCCGGAGGAGAAGCCCAGCGTATTAAACTGGCGACCGAACTTTCCAAACGCTCAACGGGCCAAACCCTTTATATTCTTGATGAACCAACTACCGGTCTTCACTTTGAAG